>NZ_JACJQU010000023.1 GCF_014696825.1 Anabaena sphaerica FACHB-251
GTCCCCAGTCCCCAGTCCCCAGTCCCCAGTCCCCAGTCCCCAGTCCCCAGTCCCCAGTCCCCAAATTAAGAAACCTGAACTGGTTTAGGAGTAGTGGCGGTGTGATGAGTACGGGAAATGGAAGCTTCCATGAATCCTTTAAATAAAGGATGGGGGGTACTGGGACGAGATTGAAATTCTGGGTGAAATTGGCAAGCTATAAAGAATGGATGCTGGGAATATTCGACAATTTCCACTAAACGCCCATCGGGGGAGGTCCCACTCACAACATAGCCAGAGTCTAACAAAGCAGTGCGATAAAGGTTGTTAAACTCATAACGATGACGATGGCGTTCATAAATTACTTCTTCTTGATATAGTTCAAAGGCTAATGTACCCGGTTGAACGCGACAGGGATAAAGTCCTAAACGCATGGTTCCGCCTAAATCAACCACATCTTGTTGTTCTGGCAAGAGGTTAATAACTGGGTCTTTGGTGTAGGGGTCAAATTCAGCACTGTTAGCATCAATTAAGCCTTCAACATTTCTAGCCCATTCAATTACAGAACATTGCATTCCTAAGCATAAACCTAAAAAGGGAATTTGGCGATCGCGTGCGTATTTAATGGCGGCAATTTTTCCATCTATACCCCGACTACCAAAACCACCGGGAACAATGATACCATCAACACCTGCAAGATAGTTTTCTGGTGGTTCATTTTCTAAGACTTCTGAGTTTACCCACCGCAAACGCAAATCGCCATGAGTAGCAATAGCAGCATGGCGTAAGGACTCGACTACAGATAGATAAGCATCACTTAAACGGACATATTTACCAACAATGGCAATTTCGACGCTGTATTTGGGACTATACATCCGTTCTACCATTGTTTCCCACTGCGTCAAGTTGGGTTGACGTTGTTCCATTTGCAGTAGGTCTAAAGTTTGCTCTGCCAAACCTTCCCGTTCTAAAATCAAGGGGACTTCATAGATACTACTAGCATCTTGACAATTGATGACACATTCTACTGGTACATCGCAAAATTCTGATAATTTTTGTTTCAAACCTACAGGGATGGGGCGATCGCTCCGACATACTAAAATATCTGGTTGAATGCCAATTGATCTTAGTTCCTTAACAGAATGTTGCGTGGGCTTGGTTTTCATCTCACCCGCTGAGGCTATCCAAGGCAAAAGCGTGACGTGCAGATACAAAACATTTTGCCGTCCTACCTCTTTACGTAACTGACGAATTGCTTCTAAAAATGGCAGTGATTCAATATCACCTACAGTTCCACCAATTTCGGTAATTACGGCTGAAGGATTAGTTTCTTTAGCAACTCTAAGAATTCGATCTTTAATTTCATTAGTAATATGAGGAATTACTTGCACCGTTCCACCATTATAGTCCCCACGGCGTTCCTTATTAATTACTGACTGATAAATTAAGCCAGTAGTAACGCTGTTTAATCGGGACATGGAAGTATCAGTAAAACGTTCATAATGTCCCAAATCTAAATCAGTTTCTGCACCATCTTGAGTAACAAAAACTTCTCCATGTTGAAAGGGACTCATTGTACCTGGATCAACATTAATATAAGGATCGAGTTTGAGAATTGATACCGAATAATCCCGCGATTTAAGCAACCTCCCCAAACTTGCTGCTACAATGCCTTTACCAATACTGGAAACAACGCCTCCAGTTACAAAGATAAACTTAGTCATAGTATTTTCAATTTCTAGTAACTTCTAAAAATACATCCCGTCTCTTGAAGGATAAAGCGTAAGCATTCAGCTGTCAGCGTTCAGCAGTCAGCTTTTTAACGGTTACACCAAATATCACTCACTATTCAATCATCTACCGATTTATCAAACATTCTGAACGGTAGTTGACGGCAGTTGCTACAAGTCGTCCACCGCACTGCCTCCTCCTGACTCCTGACTCCTGATTTTTCATACTTCATTGTTGATCCTGATATTGCCTATTGTCTCACAGTCACTATCCTGAAATCTTCTGTGTTTTATCGTGAAAAAAGTCTTAGGATTAGTAGTATTTAACTGTCTGTTTACCTCCTCCATTGCTTTCGCACAAACATCACTCCTAGTAGTTTTTCCCCCAACAAACTACCAAACCAGTACAGAAAAAATATTTTTTATCGGTACAGCAGCACCCGATGGACAAGTCCTCATCAATGGTAGACCAATTACTCGCAGCCAGACTGGTCATTTTTCTCTCAGTTTGCCCTTACAGTTAGGAGAGAATGTGTTTAAGATACGTTACCAAAATCAGGAACGAGAGATTAAGGTAACAAGGCTTTCTACTCAACCAGAATTACTACAAGGTTTAGGCTTTACCAAAGATTCTCTAACTCCTGCTGTCGATATTGCTAGACTACCGGGAGAACTGATTTGTTTTGGCGCAATTGCACCTCCTCAAGCGAGTGTCTCTGTCAAGCTGGCTAATCAAACCATTCCCTTGTCACTACAACCACCACAGGCGCAATTACCTATTAATTCAAGTGTACTAACGGGAAAAAATCAGCCTACTACTTCTAGTCCTAACAAATATCAAGGCTGTACAACAGTGGCCAAAGTTGCCGATTTAGGACAACCTCTATTTAGTTTGACATTGAATGGTAATACTGCTACTCAACTAAGTCCAGGCAAAATCTCAATTCTGACACCTACACAACTGCCAGTTACTGAGGTAATTGCCGCATCAGGTGTGACTCGTACTGGCCCAAGTACAGATTATTCTCGACTGACACCACTACCAAAAGGAACAAGGGCAACAGTTACAGGTAGAAAAGGTGATTGGTTACGCTTAGACTATGGGGCTTGGATCAATAGCAAGGAAACCAAAATTATACCAGATGCCGTACCACCACAAACAGTAATTCGTAGTGTGGGATATCGTCAGCGTGCAGGTGAAACAGAAATACTTTTCCCGTTACAAGCGGCTGTACCTGTGAGTGTCGAACAAAGTGAGGGTACTTTGACTCTCACTCTCTACAATACCACTGCCCAAACCGATACAATTCGCATAGATGATAACTCCCTAATTTCTCGCCTAGATTGGCAACAGGTGACTCCTACACAGGTCAAGTACATCTTCAACCTCAAAAATCTCCAACAGTGGGGGTATAAACTGAAATACGACTATACAACCCTGGTCTTGAGTTTGCGTCATGCACCGAATATTCACACCAGAAAACTCCTGCCTTTATCTGGTATCAAGATTTTACTTGATCCAGGACACGGTGGTAAAGAATCTGGTTCAAGTGGACCGAACGGGTATTTAGCAAAAGATGTAAATTTGGTGTTATCGAAGTTACTGCGGGATGAGTTGGTGCAGCGTGGTGCAACAGTGGTGATGACAAGAGAAGATGATCGGGTTGTGTCTTTAGTGGAACGTCAGGAGATAATTAGTAAAGAACAACCTGCCATTTCTCTTTCTATCCATTACAACTTTTTAGCTGATGATAGTAAAGTAGAAAAAACTAGGGGGTTGGTGAGTTTTTGGTATCATCCACAGGCACATAGCCTCGCAGTATTTTTACATAATTACCTAGTTAACAAACGCCTTGAACCTTCCTATGGCGTGTTTTGGAATAATTTAGCCCTGACTCGTCCCTCATCTGCACCTGCGGTTTTATTAGAGTTTCGTTTGATGAGTAATGCTGATGAGTTTGAAGAGATAGTCAACTCTCAACAACAGAGGAAAATTGCGAAGACGTTAGCTGATGGGGTGACAGAGTGGTTTAAAATGACAAAATAGAATATTGGTTATTTTACAACATTCACTTTAATTAAATATTTTGTATTTTTACCGTGAAAAAACTTTTAGGATTAGCAATATTTAGCTTTATTTTCACCTCCTCCCTTGCTTTGGCACAACCACAACCATCATTTTTAGTGGTTTATCCTCCAGCAAACCACCAAACCAGTACAGAAAAAATATTTTTTATCGGTACAGCACCACCAGATGCACCAGTTCTAATTAATGATAGACAAATCAACCGCAGTCAGGCTGGTCATTTTGCGCCTAGTTTCCCCTTAAAATTAGGCGAGAATGTATTTAAGGTACGTTACCAAAATCAGGAACGAGAGATTAAGGTAACAAGGCTTTCTACTCAACCTCAGTTACCAGATGGGTTAGGTTTTGCTAAAGATTCTCTAACTCCCGCTGTTGATATTGCTAGACTGCCCGGAGAACTGATTTGTTTTGGTGCAGTTGCACCTCCTCAAGCTAATGTCTCAGTGAAGTTAGCTAATCAAACTATTCCCTTGTCACCACAATCACCAGAAGCACAATTACCTGCTAATTCCAGCATTTTAACCGGGCGAAATCAGGCTACTATCTCTAATACTAATATTCGCAACTACCAAGGTTGTACAACTATCACCAATGCTGCTGATTTGGGACAACCTCAATTTAGTTTGACATTAAATGGTCAGACTATGACGGAAGCTGGTAAGGGCAAAGTTGAAATTATTGCACCTGCACAATTACCAGTTGTAGAGGTAACAGCCGCATCAGGGGTTGCACGCACGGGTTCTAGTACCGATCATTCCCGACTGACACCATTACCAAAAGGGACAAGGGCAAGCGTTACAGGTAGAGATGGTGATTGGTTACGCTTAGATTATGGGGCTTGGATCAATAGTAAAGAAACCAAAATTATACCAGGTGCAGTTGCCCCACAAACAGTCATTCGCAGTGTGGGATATCGTCAACTAGCTGGAACGACGGAGATACGTTTCCCCTTGCAAATGCCTGTACCTGTGAGTGTGGAACAAAGCGATCGCAATTTTACTCTCACACTTTACAATACCACTGCTCAAACTGATACCATTCGTCTGGATGATGACCCTCTAATTTCTCGCCTGGATTGGCAACAGGTGAATCCTCAACAGGTGAAATACACATTTAACCTCAAAAAGCTCCAACAGTGGGGATATAACCTGAAATACGACAACACAACCCTGGTCTTGAGTTTGCGTCATGCACCGAATATTCAGAGTAGAAAACCCTTATCTGGTATCAAGATTTTACTTGATCCGGGTCATGGTGGTAAAGAATCTGGTGCAATTGGTCCAACGGGGTATCCAGAAAAAGATGTGAATTTGGTGGTTTCTAAATTACTGCGGGATGAGTTAGTACAGCGTGGTGCAAAAGTGGTGATGACAAGAGAAGATGATCGAGATGTGTCTTTAGTGGAACGTCAGGAGATAATTAGTAAAGAACAACCTGCGATCGCTCTTTCTATCCATTATAATTCCTTACCAGATAATGGTGATGCGGAAAAAACCAAAGGCTTCGGTAGTTTTTGGTATCACCCTCAATCACATAACCCCGCAGTATTTTTACAAAATTACGTGGTGAATAAACTCCGTAAACCTTCCTATGGTGTGTTTTGGAATAATTTAGCTCTAACTCGTCCCTCTGTCGCACCTGCGGTATTACTGGAATTAGGTTTTATGAGTAATCCCTATGAGTTTGAAGAGGTGGTGAACCCAGAGGAACAAAAGAAAATGGCGAAGACTTTAGCTGATGGGGTGACAGAGTGGTTTAAAATGGCGAAATAGTATTTTATTTCCCGCAGAGGCGCAGAGAGTAATACAAGAGTAGATGAGACCTGTTTTCATCTGTGTTTATCTGCGGTTAATTATTAGCCAGAGGAATTTTCACAGTAAATGTTGTTCCTACTCCCACTTTACTTTCTACAGAAATTTCTCCCTGGTGTCTTTCTACGCATTTCTTAACAACTGGCAATCCTAACCCAGTTCCGACAATGCTTTCGGCATTTTGGCAACGATAAAAAGGCTCATAAATCTTATCCTGTTCCGCTGGGGAAATGCCTATACCCTCATCTATCACCTGAAAGATAGTAGCATCTGCTTGAGAATTTAAAACCAAGGATATGCTACCCCCAGATGTCGAATATTTGATGGCATTTAAAAGTAAATTGCTAAGAATGGAGTACAACAATTTTTCATCTAGAATAGCAGGAAAAGATTGACCCTTCTTGATAAAATTTATAATATGATTTGTACGACTAAACATCTGCACTTCTTCCAGCAGATTCAAACAAAAGTTTTCTACATTTATTAATTGAGGTTTATAATCTAGTTCACCTGCTTCGGCCCTAGTTAAAGTTAGTATATCCGTTAACAAATGATTGATTAACTTCGCTGAAGACTGAATGCGATCAAGATTCTTTAATTCCTGTTTATCCACCAAGTCTACAAGAATCTCACGTAATAATTGAGATGAAAGCAATATTACACTTAAAGGTGTACGAAATTCATGAGAAATCATAGAAAATAGCTGAACCTTTAATTCCCCAATCTTCTTTTCTTGAGCGAGAGAAGATGCCAAAGATTTCAGTTGTTCACGTTTTACCCATTGACGTTCAAGAATACAACACAAACTATAAATCACCCCAAGACTTAAAATAGTCCCTAGTATTTCTATGAATATCCGTAAGTGAATCGTCTGTTCCGACCCATTGAGAGAGGTTTGCAGGTAACGTTTTTCTTCAGATTGAATCTCTGAACTTATGGGAACTATTTTTTCTCTAATATCAATACTTTGTATTGTAATATTATTTTGTCTCTCCAAAGCATTTTTATCTTTTTGATAAAGTTCTATGGATTCATCTAATAGGGATAATCTTTGATTCACTAATAATTTAAATTTTTCAAAATTTTGTCTTTGGCTGAGACTAGGATGTATTTTACCCTCTAATAAATTGAGGTTAGAGCGGATATTTTGGACTGCATTTTGATAACGATTTAAATCCTGCTTACTGCTCAAGAATATATAACCTCGCCGTGCAGATTCTGCCACTGTCATAGCTGCATAAAAGTCAGCTAAAGTATTGAGAGTTTCATAAGTATACTGAACCTTGTTAGCATTTTGCTTAATTTCATTGGTGTTATTAAATGAAGCCAAGGCAACTAGACTCATCAGTAATATAGTTAAAGAAAAACCAGCCACAATCCATTTTCTAGGGAAATACCATTTCATAAAATATCCATTTATAAACTCGTAAGAATATTATTTTCTGCGTTAAAAAGTGATGTTTTGATCTTTTGAACCACACTATTAACACTTTTGGAAATATCCTCTGGTGATAAAAATGATAAAGTTAGAGTCTAACTGAAAATCGCCTGTTGAATAAGGGACAAATTATGCGAATTCTGATAGTTGAAGATGATATTCAACTGGCAGAAGCACTTACAGAAGCTTTAACCAGAAGACAGTATGTAGTAGATGTTGCTAAAGATGGAGAAGCAGCTTGGCACTCAACAGAGTTGATGAAGTACGACTTAGTAGTGCTGGATGTAACTTTGCCAAAGCTAGATGGAATCAGGTTTTGTCAACGCTTACGTACCACTAGCACCAACAGTCCAGCACATCGCAATTCGACAGCACCAGTACTAATGTTAACAGCCCGTGATACTGTAGCTGATAAGATTGCTGGTTTAGATGCAGGAGCAGATGATTATGTAGCAAAGCCATTTGACTTAGAAGAATTAATGGCTCGGATACGTGCTTTACTCAGACGTGGTAGTTCATCGACAACAGTTAGTTTGTCTTGGGATAAGTTATATTTAAATCCAAGTACTTACGAAACAACTTATGATGGTCATATTATCTCATTGACTCCTAAAGAGTATGCAATTTTAGAATTGCTGGTTGCAAACGGTAGAAGAGTATTGAGCCGTTCTAGCATTATTGAGCAAGTTTGGTCTGTTGATGACTCTCCTGTAGAGGAAACAGTGCGATCGCATATTAAGTGTCTTCGGCAAAAGTTAAGAGCTTTAGGTGCGCCAGAAACATTGATTGAAACTGTTCATGGTTTGGGATATCGTCTCAACTGATACAAATTCATCAAGAATTTATGGGTAATGTATTAAATGTAGAGACGATTTATGAACTGTCTCTACCGGATTTTCATATCTCAGAAGCTTCATTTATTAAGTGTATTGTTAGAGAAAAATAGGCTCACCAACATCATACAACCCTTGATAAGATTTGATCTACACAAATTCTGCACAAATCCTGCACGGTAATTGCATATATAGGTTATATGCTGATAGTGTAGATGATTGTTAAGCCAATAAAGAGTTTGTCAATGAAGTGGAAAGATTCATATTATGGCTGGTTAATTGAATTAATACCTTTATCAAAAGGCTATGTATTTAAGTGTTGGATGCCTAATGAAGAAATAGGGATTAGCAATAACCACATTTATCCTAGTTTATCTCAAGCTATGATGGCGGCTAGGACAAGGGCAAAAATCGAGTCAGTTAAGTTATCACTGTTCAGTTTTTTAAATCAATATTACGAAAAATACAGCCTTACTACTCAAGAATATATGGATCTAAAAAAATCGGTTTTTGACTTTACTACTGTTGCTAGTCAACTGGAAATACAAGACTATTAAACTAAACTCAGGAGATGAATCAGAGAGCTATGGATTAAAAAGGGAACCAATACAACGCTTTTCCTCTATCTTCAAAAATTAGTTATTAAAATTCTTTAGTAGTTATGCAGGGTGCGTGACTTAAATCACGTTATTTTCATCAAAGGGAGTAAAAAATGCTAACGAATATTATATATGGTCGTGGCAGTGGTAGATTGAATCTAACTGGTTCGCACCTCTTTCTACTTGTGCAGAATTGGCATAGTAAATAAACCCCAAGCCAAACCAGTAATTAAACCAAAAGGGGTGACAATATAATTATTAAAATCCCATAAACCGAAAACTTGCGCTGCTAATTCCAACGGATAAGCCATCATTAATACACTAGCAAAAGCCGCACCAATCCAACCATATTGACTTAACCAAAAAACGCCTTTTCCATTAGTTAAAGCATACAAAATCCGAGTAATTAATAATCCCGTCACCGTCCCATAACAGCGCATACAAACTGCCATAATGAAAGGTGACGATAACTCCAAACCCATAGTAGGCTGCGGACATACATGATTACCCATAAAGTAAATAATATCCGCAATTCCTGGAAGTAAAAACACGCCAGAAGCAGCGAGAAAAGGCGCAATAGGTGGACCAAAAACCATTCCTACTAACAGGAAATCAGCAAAAAAACTCACCCAATTAACCCGTAACCCTCTTAACAAAACTACCCTTTCCATATTCTCTCTGTGTCCTCTGTGCCTCTGTGGTTCGTTTTCTTCAATGCCCAAAACGATTATAAATCATCATCTGTATTTATACCCATTTCCCGTAAACGTGCTGCTAATTTTGCAGCTTTAAGTTCTGCTTGTTCAGCCCTTAATCTTTGTAATTGGGCTTCTTCTTTACCCAATAATAATAAATTACCATCTAAATCCCACCAGCGCAGCCAAAGTTGTTCAGGATTATTTCAGGACTTACGCAAAACAGAACGGAAGTAGGGGTAATTCATGAATTACCCCTACGCAAGAATCAGGTTTTGAGTTCAATCTTGCGTAAGTCCTATATTTAAGTAACTTCCTAGCCATAATCCTAATTCTACACCTAAAGGGGGAATGGGATAATGTCCGCGTTCGTTAGGCTACATTTTTTGGTAAGAAAAATCTACCAAATGATAAACTTCTAATTTATCATTATTAATTTCATAAATAGCATAATAGGGAATGCGAATAACTCTTTCATATACCCAAAATTTACCAGGTTTTTCACCTTCCTGTAAACCAGATAGAGGAGTTGTATCTCGTTCTTCGTTACCATTACCACTGGCTAATTCTATCGCAATTAATGGGGGTATATATTCCCGCCATAATACATAAGAACGGCGAATTTTACCTGCTAATCTTGGTGCTACATCAGGGACATAAAACCAATCTGGTGCAACTGTACCTTTTTCTGGTGGTTCAGTTTCGTGCCAATAAATACCACAATCTTGACCTATACAAAATTGTCCATCGGGAAGTCATATTTCGCCCCATTCTTCAGTTGTGGGTGTGGTGATATCTTCAAAATATTGAATCTTACCACGGAGGGGACTAAATAATTCTGTTGTTGAACTTTTGACAGCAATATTTTCTGGTTTTATAGTTTCTATAAAAGTAATTAAAACTTCACTTTCTAATAGACATCTCCGGTAATTAAATGTGCGTGGTTTGAAACCCTTGTAGAGACGTTCCGGCGGAACGTCTCTACCATATTTCCGGAGAGGTCTAATATATTTTTCGGAATCTCAGCTAACTCAATTTTTCCATTTTTATAGCTTCCTTTCACAGTTTGTAACATCACTAATCATCTCCTTTTCTTCATATTTTTTATATTATAACTCTCTGCGTTCTCTGCGCCTGGAGCGTGAAAAAAACAAAGACACAAAAACCCTTAGCGTCTTTGTGTCTTTGCGTGAGAAAATTCTTAACCTACATTAGCAACATAAGGACTCGTCAACTTATCCAACTGTTGAATTAACAGACTGAGGAATAAACCTACATCAGTCACCACACCAACAGATTCTATTGAACCGCGATCGCTCAATTTCGTCACTACCGCTGGGTTAATATCCACACAAACCATCCTCACACCTGCGGGAGTCATATTTCCCACCCCAATAGAATGCAGCATAGAAGATAACATCAAAATCATATCCGCACCTTGGATGATTTGAGAATATTCCTGTTGTGCTAAAATCAGGTTCATTTGCGTATCTGGTAAAGGGCCATCATCCCGAATGGAACCAGCGAGGGAAAAGGGAATGTTATTTTTCACACATTCATACATCACTCCACTTTTGACCACTCCCGCTTCTACAGCTTTAGCAATGCTACCAAAACGGCGGATAGTATTAATGATCTTCAAATGATGTCGGTGTCCACCACGCACAGCTACACCCCGCTTCATATCCACACCCAGGGATGTTCCCAGTAGATTTTGTTCCATGTCATGGACAGCGATCGCATTTCCGCCTAAAAGTCCCTGTACGTAACCTTCTCGAATCAATCTAGAAAGATGTTCACCGCCACCTGTATGAATCACCACAGGCCCAGCCGTGACCACGACTTTACCACCGCTATCCTTTATTTTACGTAATTCCCAAGCCACTTGTTCAACGACTAATTCCACCCGTCTTTCGCTGGAAACACCGGAAGACATAAAGCTGAATTCTTGGGAGTTGCGTTGTTCTCGTGATTCAGCTTTGCGGACAGTGCGAATACCTAAAACATCAACTACGACGCGATCGCCTATTTCCAAATCACGCAATAGTTTACACTTAGCTACTATACCATTGGGAGTTTGAGAAATGGCGATCGCCCCATCCATGCGTTGATTTTGGACTTTCAGCCATTCCCCATTTACCCGGATTTCAGTCGGATAAATCGTGCTAACATAGAAATCATCAGGAGCAACACCCGCTTGTACCACAGGTTCTAATTTAGAATCTCGTTCATCTTGGGGTAAATCAACCGCACCCAAATCAATCAACTGAGATATAATTTCTTCCATCACGTCGTGAGATGGTGCAGATACCCTCACCTCAGCCGCAGATGTACTTTGACGTTGTTCTCCCAAGTTGAATTTGAGAACTTGGAAACTTCCCCCCATTTCCACAATCAAATCTAAAGCGCGGTTAATTAAACCTGCATCTAGTAAGTGTCCTTCCATGCGAATGACACGACTTTCTACAGATACATTAGCGTGAATTTCCTCGCCAATAGGTTCTGTTACCCGCAAAGTCAAGCATTTAGCCGCACCACCAGCTTTGAGAAATTCCGTCAAAGGGGTTTCAATAACTTGAAAACCTACTTCTGCTAACCGTGATTTTAAATTATCACTGGCTTTATTCATAATCACGATGCTTTCGATATTCACTGCATTACAAGCGAAATTAACAGCATCGGCTTCTTCAATAGCGATACGCTTTTCCGGTGCAACGCGCATTTCAATGACGCGGTTGGAGTAGGAATCAAAAGCACCAGGGTAATACAGCAAATAACCATTTGCTAAAGGACAGAAGCAGGTATCAAGGTGATAAAAACGCTCATCCATCAACCGCAGGGAAATCACCTCAATGTCCAGCCATTTAGCCAGGTAGGGGTGAGAATCTAATTCTGACCGGAAACCGTATCCAGCCCATAACCAACGCCCTTCCCGGTCTAGGAGTGCGTCACCAGCACCTTCAAAGGGCAGGTCTTTGGGAAGTGTGTAAACATTAAAACCATTATTTTCAAACCACTGTTGAAAATACGGTTCTTCACCTTGACGTTCTTTATGTAAAAAGCGGCTGAGAACAACGTTTTCACCGAGGACTAAACCTGCATTGGCACTGAATACCATGTCAGGCCAGCCTTTTTCAGGTGCAACTAAATCAACAATGGCGTGATTTTTGATAACATTGTATAATTTATTCCATTGTTCCACAGCGCGATCGCGTGAGGACTTATGAATATTCCCTTCCATCCACGGATTAATCACATAATCCACATCATAGTGGTCGGGAGCGCACATTAAAAACCGAATTTGGGAAACCATAAAAATTTTTACTTCGCTTTTCAGTAATCTCTTCTGGATACAGAGTTTTGGTGTTCTACTTCTGTCAAATCTGCTACTTAATTGCTACCTTTTGTTCTTGGTAGGCTTTATAAGGCGATCGTTACCTATTCTATTACTGCTAGGGACAATGTGAGAAAATAAAGCAAAAAATGTGTTATGAGGGATGTTATAGTGTGGCTAATAACCGTTTATAGAAAAGCATGATTACATTTAAATGACATATATAATCTTCTTGCCTTTGCAGTATGGGAGCTACTTCTATGTCCCATTATCTAAGAAAGGTCTATAGTAACAGCACATTCATTCGGTAAAAAACTTGTAATTTTTATAATAGTTCTGAAAAGGAATAAAAAGATTATGAATATTGACGAAGCAAAAATCAAATTTGACTATATTAGAAATGAGGTTAGCTCTTATATTGACAAGATAAAGTCAGAAACAGATACGCGAGTAAATATTATAGATCGAATTTTAATAGAAGTTTTAGGATGGGAAAAAGAAGAAATAGAACGAGAACCGCACACTGCTAGCGGATTTGTTGATTATCTATTAAAATATGGCGACAAAAATTTCCTAGTTATTGAAGCAAAAAAAATAGGGTTTGAATTAATAGAAACAACAAACCAAAAGGTATCTTCCTATAAGCTTGGTGGTGCTGCAATCAAGCCAGCAAAGGATGGAATTATTCAAGCTAGTAACTATTGTCTAACAACTGGTGCTACATTTGCTGGTCTTACAAATGGAATATGTTGGATAGGTTTTAATCCTTTCCCTAGAGATGGAAAACCTCTTTTTGATTCTAATTCAATTACTTTTCCTTCTCTAGAATCAATTTCTGATAAATTTGCAATGTTCTATGATTTGTTTTCTAAAGAAGGTGTACTAGAAAAACGATATCTTACACAGATACAGAAATTTTCAACTTCCGTAACCGGATATTATGAAAAACTTTATTCTGTTCACGAAATGAACAATAATCGTATGATCCCTAAATCGGATTTTCAAATAGATTTAGATAAATTTTTCAATGAATTTTTTACTACTTTAGCTGGTGATAATGATCCAGAGATGCTCATTGAATGCTTCGTAGAAACTCAAGACAGCATTAATGCTGAACGAGCAATGCAGAAAATTTCTGAAAATATATTAAACTCTATTCAATCACTTAATTCTGGTACTGGTCGGGAATTAGAGAAAGAAATAGAATTTTCTATAGAAACAGAAAAAACATCAGATATTGTATTGATAGTAGGTGAAAAAGGTTCGGGTAAATCTACATTTATTGAGCGGTTTTTTACAATTATTCTTGATAAAAATGTGCGTAGTTTATGCCTAGCACTAAAAATAGATATGGCTAATTCAAGTGGAGATATAAATTATGTTACTAAATGGATTTATAAAAATCTTAAAGATTGTATAGAAAAAGAATTATATAAAGGTAACTCTCCAGAGTATGAAGAACTACAAGGTATCTTTTATAAAGAATATCAAAGATGGAAAAATGGAGAATTTAAATATTTATATGAAAAAGATCGTCAAGAATTTAAAATAAAATTTGGAGAATATATTTTTAATAAAAAAGAAAACAATTTAGAGGAATATGTAATAAATTTATTATATCATGTAGTACGCTCAAGAAAATTAATGCCATGTATTGTTTTTGATAATACAGATAATTTTTCGCAAAAATTCCAAGAAGCAGTTTTTCAAGTCGCAGAATCAATACACAGAGCAGTTTTTTCTTTTATTATAGTGCCAATCACAGATAAAACAATTTGGCAGTTATCCAAATCTGGTCCATTTCAATCATATGATTCTAAATCATTTTATTTGCCAGTACCATCAATTAAAGATATTCTTGATAAAAGGATAAAATTTCTTAAGAAAAAAATTGAAACTGAAAAAAATGGTAAGTCTTATTTCCTTAACAGAGGAATAAGAGTTAAAATTGATGATATAGGAGCTTTTGTATCATGTATTGAGGAAATTTTCGTTAATGAAGACTTTACTTCTCGTCGCATTGGATGGATTGCTAATCATGAAATTAGACGTAGTTTAAAAGTTTTTCAGGGAGTAGTTACCTCTCCTTGTCTTGGAATTGATGAACTTGTGAAGAGTTATATCCTGGGTAATATGGAAAATATCAACCCGCAAAAAATCACCAAAAGTTTAATTCTTGGAGAATATAAAGGATTTGCTCAGGAACATAGTCAATTTATATTAAATCTCTTTACATTAAAAAATAATCTTGTCTCAAGTCCTTTAACAAAAATAAGAATTTTGAGACTATTACGTGATAAAGAGGCATCATCAAATGATGTTCATGAATCTTATCTGACTCTTCAAGAAATAGAAAATTATTTTGAGCCTATGTGTGTAAATGAAGATATAATAGTAAATTATATCAAAGAACTCATTTCATATAGATTATTACAAACGTATGATCCAAGCGATGATAAGGTTTACTCTGGACAAAGGCTGTCCATAACTTCATGCGGTAAAATTCACATTGAAATGATCATGAATGATGAGATTTATATTTCACAAATGGCCTTAGTAACAGAAATTAGAGATATTAGTGTTGTTGAAAAGATTAGAAAACTTGGTCAACAGGGACTAAATGCTAGGGAATACTGGAACGGAGTTATATCAACATTTATTGAATACTGTTTAGAAGAAGATAAAATATTTGTTAGACTACCAAAGGATAATCTATATAGAAGTCAGCAAGTAATAATAGATGAACTATCAAAATGGAAATGACTTGAGATTTCTGATTTCCTGAGTGTTCAATTTATCTAAATAAAGACTTACCGATTGACACAAAATAGAAAATATAAAGCATGCATTTAAGGTTTTTAAACGCTGTTTACATCTAACATTTGTGACTTTCAAAATGCAAAACAATCTTTAGGTTTATCAGTTATGACACCCACACAGCTAGTAATTAAATTAGCCTCTGGAGAAATTTAGCAAACACTGTTACAAGGTTTAGGAAAAGCCTCCGAAAGTCAAATTAAATCAGTTTTAGCTGAACGTGAAGTAGTACAACCAGAAGCAGAATTAACTCCTGAAATTATCGCTTCTCTTCAACAACGAATAGATAACTCTACTAGAGTATAATCTAAAAAACACTCAAACTAAATAATTGGCGATCGCTATCATGGTAAATTGGTACAGGGATAAGCCATGATAGTCTTATAAAAATATGCAAAACAGAAATAGCAGCTTTTTAGTTGGTAACACCAGAGGTGACAATGTTCTCCGCTTCGATGCTGCGACAGGTAACTATTTAGGAGAGTTTATCACTGCTGCTCTGGGTGGACTTAAAAATCCTGACACCTTGCTTTTTGGACCCGATGGAAACGGTGACGGTAAAAGTGACCTTTATGTGGCCAGTGGTTCAGAACTAGGAAGTTCCTCTATTTTAAGGTTTGACGGACAAACTGGTAATTTCATTGATGTATTTATCGGCGATAATCCAGATACAGACGAAGATGAAACCGGGGGTTTGATTCGTCCCTACGGTGTAGCTTACGGACTAGATGGGAATTTTTACGTTTCTAGTTTCTTCAGTGACCAGATATTGCGCTACAACGGTACAACTGGAGAATTTATTGATGTTTTTGCCCAAGGAAATGCTCAAGCCGGTGGTTTAAATGGACCCAACGGGCTTCTTTTTATTAATAACAGTCTCTATGTTACCACTCAAGGCAGTGTAGCCAAAGTTAATCTCGATACTGGAGAGGTTTCCGCTGATTTTAGTGCAGGTTTACCCAGTCAAGTTTTACGTTATGACTCACTAGCAGCGGGAACAACACCTACAGTTTTTGCTACACCTTCACCTTCACCAGAAAGCTTGGGTTTTGTCAGTTTGCTTGGTTTAGCTGTTGCTAAAGATGGTGATTTATATGTAAGTGATTTTGCTAATGGTATTCAACGCTATGACTTAGAAACTGGCAATTTAGTAAAAACTGTTTCTACAAATTATACAACTGAAACTCCACCCAGTAATAATTTTATTGGTGGTCTGGCTTTTGCTCCTAATGGTGATTTACTGACTGTTGGTTTTAATCGGACTACGGAACAGGGTGCGATTCTCCAGTATGATACTCAAGGTGGTTCACCTGTTAATCTTTATGAAATTTTAGTTCCCACAAACCCAGTTCTTGAGCGTCCTATTGGTATAACTTTTTTCCCGACGGAGAGCAAGTTGGTGTTTGGAACTCCAGGAAATGATGATTTAACAGCAGGTGTGGATTTAGAAGCTATATCAGACATCGTATTTACTGGTGCTGGTGATGATAAAGTTGACCTGGCTATTAAAAGCTATGCTAGTAATAACCGCATTTTCTTAGGTAGTGGTAATGACATTATATATGTGAGGAACAGCGATCGCGCCTTTGGTGGTTCAGGTGATGACGTTTTTGATGCTACCGATGGTAAAGGTGGTAGTCGGATGTCAGGTGGTGCTGGTAATGATACCTTTTACCTTGGTAGTGGCGATAGGGCTTTGGGAGGTGCTGGTGCTGATCTATTTGTTGTTCAGTCCGGTGGTGATAATCTATTAGCAGGTGGTGCTGGTGCTGACGAGTTCCAGATTGTTACTGCTGAACTACCAGAAGCAGCTAACACAATTCTTGACTTTGAGATTGGTATTGATGTGATTAGTATTCGTGGTGCTGCTACTCTTGGTATTTCTGCTGCGACTTTAGTTTTGCATGAAATTGGTGGCAACACAGAGATTAGTTTTGGTGATAAAACTCTCGCAATTCTCAATAGTGTTCACGGTTTAGATGTTAATATGATCAAATTTTCAAGTTAAAGCTGTTGATATAGCAGAAGGCAAGAGGCAATCTTGCTCTCATGCAAGAGTAAAACCCTTGTTATTCTTTGGTTTCAAGGACTAATCATGTCCTAATTATCCTGGCTACAGCTATAACTAATTAAAGATACTCAGTTGATTCATTGTTAACATGAATTTATGTAACGGTTTTTGTAACTTCCTCCCTGAAAATTAATTTCCATGCCATGATGGGAGTTGAGAAGTAATTCGGCGACGGCGTTTGTTTTTAACATTGATGGTTTTTTTCCTTTTGGTATTTACAGACTTTTCTCCGAAACCTAAATCTCTACACTCTTATGATTTTGGAGAAAAGCTATGTCAATTTATGTAGGCAACCTCTCTTATGAAGTTACCCAAGATACTCTAACTGCGGTTTTTGCAGAATATGGTTCTGTAAAGCGTGTTCAACTACCAACAGACCGTGAAACAGGAAGACTGCGCGGTTTTGGTTTTGTAGAAATGGGTACAGATGATGAAGAAACATCTGCTATTGATGCCCTTGATGGTGCTGAGTGGATGGGACGTGACCTGAAAGTAAATAAGGCTAAACCCAGAGAAGACAGAGGTGGTTCCTTTGGTGGTGGTAATCGCAGTGGTGGTGGTGGTTCTCGTAACCGCTACTAAGCTTTGTACTCAAGCATTTTTGCTAATCTAACAGATCTAGCAATTTAATTGAATTTAGGAACGGCTCAAGTATGAAAAAATAGCAATACTTGAGCCTTTTTAATTGATTATTTGATGATTAGGGTTCCTCGGAAATTTTGACAATTAATTTACCCATTTTGTCACCATCAAAAAGTTTGAGAATTGCCTTTGGTGCATTTTCCAAACCTGCAACAATTTCTTGAGTATATTTAATTTTTTCTTCTTGTAACCACTCTCCAATGTCCCTAAAAGCAACATCCCATTGCTGAAGATAATCGGTGATAATAAAACCTTGTACTAACACACGCTGCATTAAAATCTGACCGAAATTATAGGGACCCGGTACAAGTTCCTGAGCATTATAAGTGGAAATCAAACCACACAGAGGAATGCGTGCATTTAAATTAACTTGTGTCAAAACAGCGTCAAGAATTTCCCCACCAACATTCTCGAAATAGATATCAATCCCATTGGGACATGATGCAGCTAAGGCTGGAATTAAATCAGCGGTTTTATAGTTAATTGCTGCATCAAAACCGAGTTCATCTACCAACAATTGGCATTTTTCATCAGAACCGGTGATCCCCACCACACGACAACCTTTAATTTTGGCTATTTGTCCCACTAGAGAACCGACTGCACCAGATGCAGCTGAAACAACTACAGTTTCTCCGGGTTGGGGTTTTCCTATATCCAGTAAACCAAAATAAGCGGTGCAACCAATAAAACTCAGCGGATGCAAAAAAGCAGTGAGGGGGACTGTTAAAGGTTGGGGTAGTTTTGTGAGGTAAAGGAGGTTTTGAGGAGAAATTAGGGCGTAATCTTGCCATCCTAATGCTCCAGAAACCAAATCCCCTGGTTGAAATTTGGGATTTTTGGATTCTTCCACTACACCCACAACCAAACCACGCATCACTTCCCCAAGTTCCACAGGTGGCATATACTGGGGGCGATCGCTCATCCAAATGCGATTGGTAGGATCTAAAGAAAGATATATACTACGTACCAGGATTTCACCATCTTCAGGGTGAGGAATTACTTCTTCCCGATACTCAAAATCACTTTCTTTGATATCACCGATAGGACGAGAAGCCAAACGCCACTGACGATTTAGATATTTTTGCATAAATTTGGGTTCGCGAGTTTTTCACAATAAAAGTATCTCTGATTGGCAGGCTTTTGGCAGATTGGCAGAAATTTTGCCTAAAACTTATCATAATGATGGGGCAGCAGGTCAGAGCAAAATTAGTCACAAAATGTTAATTTGGGAAACTATGACTAAGTTTAACTGCCCTACATCTACCAATGCCTTATCTTACTGCTGCTAGGGAAATCTGTTCCCTGATTACTAAATATACCAAATCGCCAACTCTGTGGATAGATACAGAAGTTGCTGATTATAAAAGTCGTAATCCTCGATTATCGCTGATTCAGATATTGGATAATCCTCAAGATATGACTGGTGACAGTGTTTATATTTTGGATGTTCTAGATCAGCCTGATGTGATTGCTGATTTTATTGAGCAAATCATGATAAATCCGAATATAGAAAAAGTTTTTCATAACGCTAGTTATGATGTGAGATTTTTAGGCAATAAAAAAGCCAAAAATATCACTTGCACTTTAGAAATGGCGAAGTCAATACCTTATCATATCTTACCATTGCCTAATTATCAACTTAAAACCCTGGCTACTGTACTTTGTAATTTTCACGATGTTGATAAACAAGAACAAAGCAGTGATTGGGGTAAAAGACCTTTGACTGATGACCAATTAGAATATGCTTATTTCGATTGCATTTATCTTGCTCAAGTACACTTACAGTTATTGGCAGTACAGTCCCAAAATCTCACAAATCCGGAAACAGAAGATTTAAATCTACTTTCTGCAAGATATACAGAAGTTGAACAGCAGCGAAAACTCATCAATTCGGAATTTGATTATTTACAAGAACGATTAAAAAAAGCTATGCAAATTCAAAATGTATCCGAAACTGAATATTGTCAGATCAGTGGTTATGAACGTAAATCTGTAAAAGTCAAGTTTACAGAATTGGTACGATTGGTGGAAAGTCAAGATGTTGATTTGGATTTTCCCATTACTCTAACTGAGAAACTGCAAAAAGATTTAGGCAGAAATTTGGAACAATTAGATGTAAGTATTGAAACAACTTCTGTTTGGCGACTAACTGCTAAATCTCAAGAAGTTGATGTCAATGATGAGTAATATAGCCATCCTGAATCATTCCTGAATAACCCAATCCCCAATTTATTAAAGAAGTTGGGGATCTGAATTCCTGTGAATGGTTATAAAAAATGTATGAAATTAAACAATTTAATAATTTAAAAATGAAACGATGTATACATTAAATTCTAGAGTAAATGGTTAAATTTTGAAAAAGTTATGAATGTAATCTAGAGGATATAAGGAAAGCTTGTTAACTTAGGATAAAACTAGTAGCACCAGTGAGAATTGTTGGGGAATGAAATAAGTAAATTAGATTTTGTAATCATTTTCTCCGGGTATAAAAGCGGTTTATAAGAACTTATGAAATGGCAGTTATTGACACACAAATGGCAAGTGCTAGGCAGAATATTCAAAATAGCAATAGTTACTGGTTTAACTGGAATTTTATGCGTTTCTTGCAATCAAAGTAAGGATGTTTTGGTGACAGAAATAGGGGTCAGTCCTCCCAATCGGTTGACAGCAAAAACATCAAAAGCTGGAGAATTCTATATTCAAGGACAAAATCAGCACGCTAAAGGTAATTCCCAAGCTGCTATTGCTGCTTATAGTAGATCAATTAGTCTTAATTCTCAATATGCACCAGCGTTTAAAAGTCGAGGGTTAGCATATTTTGATGTTGGTAATAAAGAAGGTGCGATCGCTGATTATAATCAAGCTTTACGTCTCAATCCCAATGATGCAGAAACCTATAATAATCGGGGAAATGCTCGTGCATCTTTGGGTGATCAACAAGGTGCCATAGAAGATTATAATGAGGCTATCCGCCTAGCGCCCAACTATGCCGAAGCACACAATAATCGAGGCAATGCCCGCGCTACCCAAGGAGATAAAAACGGGGCGCTGGAAGATTACACCCAAGCTATTCGTATCGATCAAAGTTATGCTGTTGCCTACAATAACCGGGGAAATGCTTACGCGTCTCAGGGAGATCAACAGAAAGCGATCGCAGATTACAATGAAGCTATCCGACTCAACCCCAACTTTGGACCTGCCTTTAATAATCGCGGAAATGCCTTTGCTGCTACTGGAGACAAACGCAGTGCCTTACAAGATTTACAACGGGCAGCATCTATCTTTGATAAAGAAGGAAATAAGGATTTGTATCAACAAGTAATGAAAAATATTGAGGAATTGGGAAGATAGCTAATGGGTAATGGGTAATGGGTAATGGGTAATGGGTAATGGGTAATTAATTTTATTTTTCCCAATCACCAATCACCAATCACCAATTACTTATTCTTCAAAACTAGGAGTGCGTAAATCTTCCACCAAAGCTTGAATTTCTGCCGATGGGGGAGGAGTCAAACGGGAAACTGTGATGGTGACAATAAAATTAATTACCATCCCTAAAGTGCCGATACCTTCAGCAGAAACGCCAAAAAACCAAGGTGTCATACCGCCAAATTTCACACCGATAATATAGATGATGGTGAAAATTAAACCCGTCAACATTCCTGCAATAGCACCTGCGGCATTTGTGCGTTTATCAAAAATTCCTAATACTATCACCGGGAAGAAACTAGCAGCAGCTAAACCAAAAGCAAAAGCTACCACCTGAGACACAAAACCGGGGGGATTTACGCCAAAATAACCAGCTAAAACTAAGGCAAAACCAACAACAACCCGCCCCACAAATACCCGTTTTTCTTCCGAAGCTGTAGAATCGAAGATGCGGTAATAAACGTCATGGGCAATGGAACTAGAAATCACCAGTAATAAACCGGAAGCTGTTGATAATGCTGCGGCTAAACCTCCGGCTGCGACTAAAGCTATTACCCAAGCTGGGAGTGCAGCAACTTCTGGAGTTGAGAGAACAATAATATCGTTGTCGATGGTAATTTCGTTAGTTTCTTTGTTAGGAGTTAACTGTAATTTACCATCTTTATTTTTATCTTCAAAAGCTAGTAATTTGGTTTTTTCCCATTTATTTGCCCAGTCTAATTGTCTGACTTCTTCAACAGTATGGTTGTGAAGAGATTCAATTAAATTATAACGAGCAAACATTGATAAAGCCGGGGCAGTTGTGTAGAGAATGGCAATAAATAATAATGCCCAACCTGCGGAAAATCTCGCAGCCCGCACATTAGGAACTGTGTAAAATCGGACGATAATATGAGGTAAACCGGCTGTTCCTACCATCAAAGCAATAGTGATGAATAGAACATCTAACATGGTTTTGTTAGCAAAAGGTTGGGTATATTCTTTAAAGCCTAAGTCAAGTTGAATGAGGTTAAGTTTATCAGCAACATCACTAAAGGTAAATGCTAACTGGGGAAAAGGATTACCTGTGAGTTTAAAAGCGATCGCAATGGCAGGAATGAGGTAAGCTAAAATCAAGATACAATATTGGGCAACTTGTGTCCAAGTAATCCCTTTCATCCCTCCCAATACTGCAAAAAAGCCGACGATAACTATACCGATCATTACACCAGTATTAATATCAACTTGTAAAAAGCGGCTGAATACAATACCTACACCACGCATCTGTCCAGCAACGTAGGTAAGAGAAACGAAAATAGCTGCAACTACTGCGACTAAACGAGCAAGATTAGATTCATAGCGATCGCCCACAAAATCTGGTACAGTATATTTACCAAACTT
Organism: Anabaena sphaerica FACHB-251; assembly: GCF_014696825.1. Lineage (NCBI taxonomy): Bacteria > Bacillati > Cyanobacteriota > Cyanophyceae > Nostocales > Nostocaceae > Anabaena > Anabaena sphaerica. The sequence continues at coordinate 22,845 of NZ_JACJQU010000023.1, forward strand.
CCGCAAATATGGGGCTAATAATAAAGCTAATAACACATAGCCACCAGTCCAACCCATCAAATAAATTGAACCATCATAACCCAAGGTAGAAATTAACCCAGCCATCGAAATAAACGAAGCCGCAGACATCCAATCTGCTGCTGTTGCTGCACCGTTAGCAATAGAAGGAATACCCTGGCCAGCAATAAAGAAATCTTTTGTATCCTTTACCCGTGACTGCCAACCAATGTATATATAGAGTGCAAAAGAAAGTCCAACTAAGATAATCGTCCAAAGTTCAACTGACACCGTTTATCCTCACTTTTTATTATACTTGCGGTCTAATTTATCCATTTGGAAAGCATAGGTAAAAATCAAACCCACAAAAATCAAAATTGACCCTTGTTGTGCCATCCAAAAGCCAAAAGGTAAACCAAAAAACCTAATTGTATTTAATGGTTGAACCAGCAAAATACTAAAAACAATCGAAGCTAAAGCCCAAATAATTAAAAGATTTCTGATTAAAGCAGTGTTAGCACGCCAATAAGCACGGCGTTGTTCTTCATCCATTTTTGTTATCCTGGCTGAATCATAGATAATATCAATCAGCCGTTATTATCTAGCCTGACTTCGGTTTTTTTATGTTAAGTTTTTTTAAACGGTTTCATTTTTTATTAAATAAAACTTCTAACTATAGCACAGTTGGTTATTTAACACAAATCACCAGATACGTATTTTTTTAGTAACTAGGGTATCTATAGCAATCCTAAATGATTCATGAACACTTTCTGTTCCCTGTTCCCTGTTCCCTGTTCCCTGTTCCCTGTTCCCTGTTCCCTTCCGTCACCGATAAGTTCTCAACTCAAATAGGACCGCTATATATAAAGATTTATTGTATAAAAAGCGATCTGTTGACATCCTCGACTTCTTTGAATAATCTTAATTATTTATCAAAGATTTAATCCCGAAGTGGGGGATATTTATTGACTTTATTATCTTCTTCCTAACTTCCAATCTTCACCACCGGGTAACTGAGTTAAATAATTATCAATTACAGATGGTAACTCCTTAATAGAAAAATTATAACTCAATTCTAATAAAACCTGAGCTTGATTAATTATCTGTTCCTTATCTACCATTTCTGCAAGTCGAAAAGGACTGTAAGCACCATTCAAAACTTCCACACTTGCATCTCGAATAGCACCCTCTATTTCATCTTGAATATAGCTATCCCATTCATTTAGATTGATGTAATATGATTTCTTATTTTCCTTGAGATTGAGTTTTTTAGTTTCGCTAATAGAATTACGAATAGAAGCAGCCCATGAATTAGTTAATCGCTTTTCTATTTGATTCTTAATCAAATGAATTAACAAAACCTTTACAAATGCTTGAATATTTCGCAAAATTGCTTGTCTACTCATTCCCTCCAACTCATCAACAATAGCTAAAGCATCCGTATAACGCTCTTCTAAAATACTATTTCTGAGGTCGATTAATTCCTGGGTCATTTGTTTATTAACCTCAAAATTACTCAAAAGACTCTCTTAGTATAACATAAATTTACAACCGTCTATATTAGTAAGGGTTCAGCACTGCTAAACCCCTACAAACACCTAAGAAATTAGCTAATTAACACCAACTAACTTCTTACTGTAATATTCAGTTTGAGCATAAACACTAATTACAGTATCACCAACTACAAAAAATGTTCCTTCCTGCTCATTCTTAGAAAACTGCAAATGAGGATATTTACTACCTATTTCATCAGCAGTCATCGCTTGAGCATTCATTTCATCAGGTAACAAACCAGTCGCACCGATGTAAAATACCAAAGGTGAAATCTTCTCTCGATAAACTTTTTCTGTGTACTCCTCTAACTTACTTTGTGCTGCTGTCATCGCGTTGATAATTTCCTGTTTATTTACAGGTGTACCAGCGTGTTTTGCTTGTAATAATAAAGCCAAACTTCCAGCACCAACTAAGTTTAAAATTTCTGCAACTTTGCCATTTTGTTCTATTCCCACAAAATCATCAAAAATCGCTTTCATCAAATCATCGACTTTTGTAATTTTGGTTCTCGAAGACACTGCTTTAGGACGAAAAGCAATATTTTCATTTAACCCCAGTGCAAAAGTAGGTTTAGCAAAAATTTCCCCAGTTTCCGAATCATAAACTTCATATCTTTTATCCAAAAACTGGTTAGCAGAAGACAATTTACTCAAGTTGAGAATTTCTGTACTACCAATATCAATTTTATAACTCACCCTTGAGTCAACTGTACCATCAGATAAAGCTGCTTTCAAGTCTGTATATTCGTTGGTTGTGGGAAAATTCAGATACAGACTTTTAGACAGATAATGTTTTTTCAATTCTTCAATTTGTGCGGGAATAAATACATCCGACTCTTCCCGTAAATGAGCAGCAAGAATACTTGATAAAGCTTTGATTTCTGCAAGTTGAGTAAATAAACCTTCAATACTGCTGTAATTCCCCTCAAAACTAACCAACGGCAAATCTTCTAACTGAAGAGTATATTCTTTTTGAAAATCAAATTCTTCCCCATCAATAACTCCCACCACTTTTAATTCATCAAAGGCTTTTTTGCTGCTTATCTTCACCTTTAAAGCCTTAATATTAATATCTCCATCACTGACAACAGTATAATTATTGAATGTCGTCAAATCATTTAATAACACACCTGCAACTTCTGTAATTGGGGTTTTATCTTCTGAGTTTACCAACTTGACTTTCTGCTGAATCAGCATATTAATAGTAGCCGTATTCCGGTTAATATCAAAACTACCCATCTGCACATAATCACCTGGTTCAATATATTCTATTTCTAACCAAGGTTTGATTAATTCCCCATTTTCTCCTCGCACACCGTTAACACGCTTCACACCTTTTCTCTGGTAAGTTGCTTGCAGATGTTTGAGGTTAATAATGATATGTTGGCGATGTTGTGATAAAATATCAATCAATGCCAAAATCGAGATTTTATCATTAACTTTCACATGATCTAAAATTTCATGTTCAGCTAAAACATGAGGATAAAAGAGCGCAATTTCTAAATCTTGAGTAAAATTAGCAATGTCTTCATTTGTTAAAGCCTTGGCGTGTCTTGCTGTTAAAGTTGCGTTAAAGGTACTAGCAAGCGCATATTTAGCAGTATTTAAATTTCCATCTGCTAAATTAGCCTTAGCAAACATATAGACAGATTCATCATTTTGAGCGACAGACACATCTATTAATTGATTATAAGCCTCTTGCGTAATTTGCTTATATTTATAGATATATGCCTCATCTTCAAGTTTCAAACCAAAAACTTTTAAAGTTTGATTTGTACCATTAATTTTTTTAGCAGTGGGAGAGAAAAATACTTGATAACTGTAGTCACTAGCTAAAGGTTCTTCTATGACTATTCCCGTTGCTTCTTTTAACACATTTCCCGTGTGATAAAGAGCATCATAGACTTCCTTAATATTCCCAGCTTGTAGACAAACACCAGAAACAGAATTAGCGATTTTTGCCAGAAACTTAAAATCAGAAGAGGGAGAATAGGCAATAGTGTTAACAAAAACTTCCTTGTTTTTTAAATCATTACAAATTTCCTCTATTGCCTTGGATTCAGAATTAAAACTGCTATCATTAGCATAGCCATCACTGTGTAAAGTAATTGCTGTTAATTCATTAGCACGAATCAATTCATTAGCTAATTTCAAAGATTGAGAAATACAAGTTGCACAACCAGCGTGAATTGATTTAATTTCAGCTATGTAAGATGAATCTGGCTGCATTACCTCCTGAATAGGTACACGCTGAAAATGACAAGTAACATCACCTTTAGAAGAATAGGAAATCAGCGTTATTACCAATTCTGAATTACTGTATTCATCCAACGTCAAAAGCTTGATTAAAGTTTCTTTTAATGCCTCAATATCATGATACATAGAACCAGAACGATCAATGATCATGATACTATGAGCTATCATTTTTTTAGGAATAGCATCTGGCTGAATTTCCAGTTTGACTTTTTCAGTTAAATAGAAAGCTTTTTCCTTACCTGCGAGATTATAAACAGCAAACTTGGTTTTTTGACTTGCCATAATTTTGCGAATGGTAATTTTACACGGAATATTGTCCAGGATAAATCAATTTATACTGGGATGAGGTGATGTTGTAATATGTTGTAAAAACTATGATGATAAATATATAGTACATAAATACTATAAAAATGTCAAGGTAAGCAAAAAAGGGGAGCATTACCAGAATTAGAAGCGGTGGGATATGTACAACAAATTGGAGAGGCTTTAATTTTTGTGCATCATCACATCTGGATGCACATCCAGGTAATATTATGGTACAAAAAAATCGCAAAGCTGTTTTAATTGATTCTGCAATTGCTGTGAAAACAATACCCCAAGATGGATATTTTACTTCTCATGATCCTGCTAATATTACCTTTGCACCTCATAAGGCGATATTACTTTGTATCCTTCTATCTGTAATTGCTGCTACCGCTTCTCCTACTTCGCTTATCACCATTTTAGGATCTTTTGTTTGACTTAAAACTGCAAAGGGTAATAAGGAATTTACAGATGTTGTCATACATAAAAACTGTTAAATTTTATCGAATTTAGATCCCTCGAATTTAGATCCCCGACTTCTTTGATTAATCTTAATTATTTACGCAATATTGTATTTAGAAGTCGGGGATATGGTACTTATGAATTTTTAAGTACAAATATACTATGCAAAGATCAAGTTAAGATCAAGAAGACTTTACACTTCTTAACTCTTAGGGAACATGGCGCGAGATTTACGGGGATTTATTAAAATTCTAGAAGAAAGAGGACAATTAAAGCGAATTTCGGCTTTAGTTGACCCAGATATGGAAATTGCGGAGATTTCCAACCGAATGCTGCAAAAAGGTGGTCCAGGATTAATCTTTGAAAACGTCAAAGGTGCGTCTTTCCCCGTTGCGGTAAATTTAATGGGGACTGTGGAAAGGATATGCTGGGCTATGAATATGGAAAAACCAGAGGAGTTGGAAACTCTGGGAAAGAAGCTGAGTATGCTTCAGCAACCCAAACCCCCGAAAAAGATTTCCCAAGCGATAGACTTTGGTAAGGTGCTGTTTGATGTTGTCAAAGCGAAACCGGGAAGGGACTTTTTCCCCGCTTGTCAGCAGGTGGTTGTGGAAGGTAATGATTTAGATTTAAATAAGTTACCTTTAATACGTCCTTATCCGGGAGATGCCGGAAAGATTATTACGCTAGGATTGGTAATTACTAAGGATTGTGAGACAGGTACGCCTAACGTAGGTGTGTATAGGTTGCAACTACAATCTAATAATACGATGACCGTACACTGGTTATCGGTGCGGGGTGGTGCAAGACATTTACGCAAAGCGGCCGAACGTGGTAAAAAATTAGAAGTGGCGATCGCTCTTGGTGTCGATCCTTTAATCATTATGGCAGCTGCCACACCCATTCCTGTAGATTTATCAGAATGGTTATTTGCAGGGCTTTATGGCGGTTCTGGGGTACAATTAGCCAAGTGTAAAACAGTAGATTTAGAAGTTCCCGCAGATTCAGAATTTGTCTTAGAAGGAACCATCACACCAGGGGAAGTTTTACCCGATGGACCCTTTGGGGATCACATGGGATATTATGGCGGTGTGGAAGATTCGCCTTTGGTGCGGTTTCAGTGTATGACACATCGCAAAGATCCGATTTATCTCACCACCTTTAGCGGTCGTCCACCCAAAGAAGAAGCAATGATGGCGATCGCACTCAACCGCATCTATACCCCTATTTTACGACAACAAGTATCAGAAATAGTCGATTTCTTCCTACCAATGGAAGCATTAAGTTACAAAGCAGCGATTATTTCTATTGATAAAGCTTACCCTGGACAAGCAAGAAGAGCAGCCTTAGCTTTTTGGAGTGCCTTACCCCAATTCACCTATACTAAATTCGTGATAGTTGTGGATAAAGATATCAACATTCGTGATCCGCGTCAAGTAGTTTGGGCAATTAGTTCTAAAGTTGACCCTTCACGGGATGTCTTTATATTACCAAATACCCCCTTTGACACCTTAGATTTTGCTAGTGAGAAATTAGGTTTAGGTGGGAGAATGGGCATAGATGCAACTACCAAAATTCCCCCAGAAACAGAACATGAATGGGGTGAACCTTTAGAGTCAGATCCCGATATTGCAGCAATGGTAGAAAGACGCTGGCAAGAATACGGTTTAGGAGATTTAAAGTTAGGAGAAGTTGACCCCAATTTGTTTGGTTATGATATGAGGTAACATCATAAGCTCCAACTGGTAACAACATCTAAAAAATCAGCTTGGCTGATAATATTCAGTCAAGCCAACAATCCTTTTTAGTTGCAAAACTTAGAATTATACTATGAACAGGGCATTTATCAAAACCCCTCTAGGGTCAAAAGAAATAGCAGAAGATGTTTCTTATAGAAAAATTTAGAAATATTTTGGCATCCAAAATCTGGTATTATTAATTTTTAAAGAATTAATTATTAACACGTGATAGAAACCATCAATCAGTCTCAAGAAACAGCAATTCTGGAGAGCTTTATAGAATTGGTTAAATCTCCTTATGGAGATTTTGCTGCCATTGGGAAGCTTTCCCATTTTCTGAACAATCCAGCTACGCTCCAAAAAATTGTGGACTTTCTCAGTTTGACCTCCCAAGGTAAGCAAGCTTTTGTAGACCGCCCCTTGTTGGGAAAAATTGATTTACAGCAACTGCATCAATTACCTAAGCATACACTGGGCTATATGTATGCCGAACACATGATCAGAAATGGATTAACTCCACCACCTGTTAATGAAATTGCAAACGATCAGTTTACATTTTTGGGTACTCACATTACTGAAACTCATGATATCTGGCACGTCGTTACAGGGTGTAATACTGATAAACCAGGTGAGGTTAAACTAGAAGCTTTTTATATCGCACAGCTTGCGTCAGACCGTTTATTTATAGCCCTGCTTGCTAAGAATCTGCTCAAAACCGCAATGTACGAAGTCGAACTCTGTGAGCAGATTATGGATGGGTTGTCGCAAGGTTGGATTATGGGAAAACGGGCAAAACCCCTGTTTGGCATAGAATGGAACAGATTATGGGAAACACCCTTAAAAGACTTGCAGACATCTTTGAACATTAGCTAAGTAGAAAGGCACAAAATAACCGTAGACGCGCAGCGGCTTCTCGGAGAGTAGTCTGTAACGAAAAGTAAACAAACAACAGAAAAAACTATCAAGCAAAGAGGAATTGTCAACTCATAGAAACAGGAGAAGGGATATGGGGAAATAGGGTATCAAAAAAATAATTCTTACCCTACACCCCATGCTCCATGCCCTACACCCTTCTGGATATCATCCTCGCATCCCAAGTATAGAAACCAATTTGGTTAGGAACTCTAGAAAATCTACCTGTACGATGACCTCTAGATAACTCATTGAGAACTTTGTTTTTCACCTCTCTAATTTCCTGATCATCAAGTTCTCCATAAATACCCGTGACGATTTCATTTACAGCGAAAACCCGTCCCCGATGTTGATCTAAGAAAGAGGTAAGAGCGTCAATTAAAAATTGACCTTCAAATTCTTCGAGCATCGGCACTTCTGTTGTTTGTCGTGTAACAAAAGGCTTCTTTTTTTGATTTTTAGCACGAGAAGAAGAGCCGTTGTGATGATTTGGATCTAACAGACTTAAAGCCAGAGTATAACAACCAGGTTCATTGGGAATAGCTGACCAATAACCCCTTTCTCTACCTTGGGTAAGAGAGGATTGAACTCTACCTTTGACGATTTTGAAGATAGTTGACTCTAAATCACCGTAAAGCGATCGCACAATAAAATCTATATGGCATACAGTCCCAGCATATTCGTGCAGTAGCATTTTCAAAGCTTCCATCCGAGTCAGAGATTGATATTGGGGGAGCATGGGAATTTCTGCCCCCTTGGTGAAATGATCATAACTATCTGAAGGTGTATTTCTGGGATGAGAAGTTTCTGACTCTGTAGCAGCAGAACTTGAGCCATTTGTTTGCCATTGATCTGAGTGAGAAGGTTCTGACTCTAGAGACTCCAACAAGTCTAAATCAGACTTATGTTCTGATGACAAAAACAAGCGTGAACCTTTTTTATCACTTGCTTCTAGTTGTGAAAGTGGTTCCTGTTCATCAGGATAAGACCAGGGAGACAACAAAGCTTCCACATGGTCTAATTGCGATCGCGCTTCGATAAATAGCCGTTGGTACTCTTGTGCAAGACCAGCATAGTAGTCTCGTAATTCCAACAATGGCGTAATGAATACCTCTGAAGGAGGTTGTAATTGTTCTTGGGGATTCATATTACTTCAATCAATCTAAATCAATGTCACTTTTGTAAGTCATCGCATGAGGTTTGAGCTTTCTAGATTCCTGGACAGATTTTTTAGGTGCTTGAGGAGGACGACAGCTTTCACAATATAAAGGTCTAGGTCCAAAAGTTTCCCGTTTTGTCGCCTGATTACACTCTTTACAGACAAAATGAAAAATTCGAGTGTGAATCTGTCTTTTATGCGCTCTGACAGTATATTCTCTAACATCAATAGTTTTAGTAGCCATAATTAAGAATTGAGGATTTCAGTACTCTTAATATAGCTATTCAAGCAAACAAAACTATTTCAGTGTGTGTTTTAGTGCAAGTTTTATTCAAATCCTTACAATAGAGCCAATCAGGATAGAAATTTGAATAGTCAAGAATGAACAGCGAAGCAATCTCAACCCATAGGATTGTTGCGCTGCACTAGCTTTCCTGATAATGACATTTCATCTTTAATTTAAGTCTTTCTACTTGTTCATCTGAGTCTACTGATAATCTGGATAAGTTTGCATAACTTAGATATTTAAACCATCCTCCTCATGGATGAAATCGCTAGATAAAGTTGTTCATCCTTCGTAATTTATGATTCATCCTTGATTTTTGTGTTAGAGATAAATCCCCGATTCTATGAGAAGTTGGGGAGCTAAGTATGAGTTTTTTTTAGTTACAGCTATTTTTAGGTAAATAGACCACAAACATACCTCTCTCCTCGTCGGAGAGAGGCTTTGATTTCCTCCCCTTCCCTTGTAGGGAAGGGGCTGGAGGTTAGGTCTCATAATTACGGTTCAAATCCGTGAAAACTGCTGTAAGCTACTTATTGGGACTCCACAAAATCAGCATCAATCACATCTTCACCACGACCAGTTTGTGCTTCCCGACTGCTTCCATTTGGGCTTCCCGCTTGGGCATAAACCGCACTACCAATTTGCATCAAGACTTGCTGTAATTCACTGCTAAGAGATTTAATGCGGTCAAAATTATCTTGATTAATGGCTTCCCGCAAATCCTTGACTAACTCTTCAACTCGGCTTTTATCACCATCACTCACCTTATCACCCAAGTCTCTAATTTGTTTCTCAGCTTGATAAGCTAAAGAATCTGCCAAATTTTTGGTGTCGATTTGTTCACGTCGTCTTTTATCTTCCTCAGCATGAGATTCCGCATCCCGCACCATCTTTTCAACATCCCGCTTATCGAGAGTAGAAGCACCAGTAATAGAAATTGACTGCTGTTTACTAGTGGCTTTATCTTTAGCTGTAACTGACAGAATACCATTAGCATCAATGTCAAAAGTCACATCTATTTGTGGTACACCTCTTGGCGCTGGAGGAATACCATCAAGGCGGAAAGTACCTAAACTCTTATTATCTTTAGCTAATTCCCTCTCACCTTGCAGAACATGAACTTCCACATTACTTTGACCATCAGCCGCAGTAGAAAAGATTTCTGATTTCTTCACTGGGATAGTCGTATTGCGGGGAATGATTTTAGTCATCACACCACCAAGAGTTTCCACACCCAAAGACAAAGGAGTAACATCAAGCAGTAGAATATCTTTGACTTCACCAGACAAAACACCCGCTTGAATAGCCGCACCCACCGCTACAACTTCATCAGGATTCACACCTTGACAAGGTTCTTTACCCGTCATTCTTCTGACCAATTCTTGCACAGCAGGAATGCGAGTCGAACCACCAACTAAGACAATTTCATCAAGTTGAGCATTTGTAAGTTTTGCATCTTGCAATGCTTGTTGAACTGGTTTACGACAACGGTCGAAAAGATCCGCTGCCATCTCTTCAAATTTACCCCTTGTCAAAGTTACATCCAAGTGTTTTGGACCAGCTTGAGTAGCGGTAATAAAGGGCAAATTAATATTAGTTTGAGTCGCACTAGAAAGCTCAATCTTTGCCTTTTCCGCAGCTTCAGTCAATCTTTGTAAGGCTTGTTTATCTTTGCGTAAATCAATGCCTTCATTACTTTGAAACTCATTAGCTAACCAATCAACAATCTTTTTATCGAAGTCATCACCACCTAAATGAGTATCCCCACTCGTAGATTTAACTTCAAAAACACCATCTCCAACTTCCAAAATAGAAACATCAAAAGTACCGCCACCAAGGTCAAATACTAAGATAGTTTCATTTTCCTTTTTATCCAAACCATAAGCTAAGGCTGCTGCTGTTGGTTCATTGATAATGCGGAGAACATCTAAACCAGCAATTTTACCTGCATCTTTAGTAGCTTGCCGTTGAGAATCGTTAAAATAAGCAGGAACAGTAATCACTGCTTGAGTAACTTTTTCTCCTAAATATTTACTAGCATCATCAACCAACTTTCTCAGCACTTGGGCAGAAATTTCTTCTGGTGCAAATTGTTTACCCGCAGCGGGACAATTGAGTTTCACATTGCCATTACTATCTCGCAGAGTTCTATAAGAAACTTCCGTAGCTTCATGGGTGATTTCTTCATATTTACGCCCAATGAAACGTTTCACAGAATAAAAAGTATTTTCTGGGTTCATTACCGCTTGACGACGAGCAATTTGACCTACCAAGCGTTCCCCGCTTTTAGTGTAAGCGACAACTGAAGGAGTGATGCGTTGTCCTTCAGAATTAGCAATTACTAATGGTTGCCCTCCTTCCATCACGGCAACACAAGAGTTTGTAGTTCCTAAATCAATTCCTACTACTTTTGCCATATCTTCCCCCTGGGCTTCAGTAGAAGTGTACTTTTTTATCTCGTTCCCAGTCAGAGACTGGGAATGCCATCACAGAGGCTCTGCCTCTGCTATCATTAAAGGCAGAGCCTTCTAGAAGTCATCCCGTACTCTGTATGGGAACGAGAAAACGAGAAAAAACGAGAATCTGGGTTTTTACAAATCAGAACTGGCTGATAAATTAACCGAGATTAACTTTGAAAGCTTTTTGTTTTTCCGGTTCTGCTTTCGGCAAATTCAACCGCAAAATACCATCTTTATATTCAGCCTGAACTTGTTCATGCTGCACATTAGAAGGCAATGGTATTACCCGTTGGAATTTGCCATAACGAAATTCTGAACGAGTGTAACCTTCTCTTTCGGTTGTAGTTTCCGATTTTCTTTCACCAGTAATAGAAACAGCTTCAGGAGTTACTTCCACATTTACATCTTTGGCTTCTAAACCAGGTAGTTCTACTTTCAATTTAAAAGCATCATCAGTTTCTTCCAGTTCAGCCGCAGGAATAAAAGTTAATCCTGCTCTTTCACCTCCATCACCTGGTATCATTCTTTCAAACAAGCGATTCATCCGCCGTTGGAGGGTATCAATTTCGCGGAAAGGGTCCCAGCGTTCAAGTTCGCGAAATGGTTCTAAGCGTTCAATATCCCGGATTGGGTCCCAACGAACTAGTGCCATAACTATCTCCTATACAATGCTGTATTTAGCTGGCGGAGGCTTAATTTCAAGCTTCACAGATGGCAAACAATACTAGTAATAATTTTTTAAATCTTTCGCTGCGTGAAGCTTCATCTTTTGCTTCCTAGTTAAACAATAACACCAACTTTAAAATTCAGTTGGTTCGGTTTTATAGCTATGGGAATCGCAATAGCCGTACCTGTTTAATTGATTTACAATTTGTTACAAATCTTGCTATAATAAATACACCTTAATCTTAGTTATAAATATCTCAATATTTATTTAAATTAAAAGAATTTATTTATCCAAAACACATAAAATAAAAATCTATCTTAGGTGTGATTCTGAAATTAATAAGAGAAATAATTAAACTCTAACTTTTGAGATATAGATTTTAGTAAAAGCTTTTCATGAGAACGAAGAAAAAAGTGATTACCATCAAGCATTTGTAAATGAAAAGCCGCCGTCGTATGTTCTTGCCATGCTTTTAGTTCAAAATCAGTAAATGCTGGATCTTGCAAACCACCAAAAACACTAATCGGAAAATCAAAAGGTGGTTCATTTGTGTAACTGTAAGTATCTAAAACCGTAAAATCAGCCCGGAGAATAGGGAGAAAAAGTTGGATAATGTCTTGATTTTCTATGACATCATCAGGAGTACCATTAAAATTACGAATTTCTTGCCAAAACTCTGCATCTGGTAAGTTGTAAATCGGTCGTTTTGTAGGAGAAACTTGTGGTGCATTGCGAGCAGATATAAATAGATGCAATGGAGTTAAATTATAATCTGAGCGTAGTAAACGAGTTAATTCAAAACTGACCAATCCACCCATACTATGACCAAAAATAGCAAAGGGTTTATCTAAATAGGGAATGATATTTTGGGCTATTTCCCTCACCAAAGGTTGCATTTTTGTATAGGGAGGTAAGTTCATTTGTCTTCCCCTTCCCGGAATTTCTAGAGGACACACTTCAATGGTTTGGGGTAAAGAATTAGGCCATGTACGAAATATCATGGCGCTACCTCCTGCGTAGGGTAAGCAAAATAAGCGTAATTTGGCTTGGGGGTTGGGTTTAGGACAAGTTACCGAGGAGTTGAAGGTGGTTTTGGTTGTCATAATTGGGTATAATTGTGGATAATAATATTTAACTAGATTTTTTAGATATATTCACTGATAATCCCATAAAATGACTAGAATATGGGCTAAGACCAGTGTTTATCATTCAGGTTGGTGTGAGGAGTATTTGATGGGTGTTTACATTATTCGTCCTAAGACAACATCGGTAGCGCGTTCTCTTAAATTAGCATCGAGAAAATTTACCCGTGAAAGTCGTCCTTCACAAGTCGCAGAAGTGGTGAATTTTTGGCAACAAGACACTGTATATAAAGAAATAAACTCTTACTTAGATACCTTGTACTTAGATCCCTTCTGTGGTAGTGGCGGTCTAATTAGAGAAATAATATCCTCTTCAAAAGATGCAGATAAACTCCCTGAGCATCAAAACAGCATCAGTATTACAGGTACTAAAGTTGTTGATATACCTGACGAAGAAATTGAGCAAGTACGTCAAGATTTACCTAATGCTCTAATTTTACGTGATTTGCCAATAGAGTTAATTCAGCCAGAACGAAATTTAACAGGTAAAAAAGATACAATAAATAAAGATGATCTTTGGCATTTAGAAGCTATATCTCTGATTACCGCACGTCGGCAAGGATTTACAGGAACAGGCAAAGGAATAAGTGTTGCAGTTCTCGATTCTGGTATAGATGCAAACCATCCAGAAATAAAAGATAAAATAATTGAATCTTATCGTTTAAATCCCAGGACACAGGAGATTCAAACCGTACCATTTGAAGATACAGTTGGACATGGTACTCATGTTGCAGGTTTAATTTGTGGAAATCAAGTTGGTGTTGCACCAGAAGCACAAATCATCAACATTATTATGTTTCCTAATGGTGTATGTAATCTCTCAGATTGGATATCTTGGTTTGATTGGTTAGCATTACAACCAGAAATAAATATAGTTAATATTTCTGCGGGTGAACTTTCTTTACCAGCAGGTTATTTTGAGCTATTTAATTCTTTAATTGATGATTTAATAGCTGTAGGTTTAATTCCCATTTGTGCTGTAGGTAATGAAGGATTTAATCGTTCTCGTACTCCGGGTAACTGTAAAGGTTCACTTTCGGTAGGTGCTATCAATAATAAAAATAAAGTTGCATCCTTTAGCGGTAACACTACTATCACAAATGACTATCAATCTTATAATGTTCCTTATGTAGTTGCACCGGGAGAAAGCGTTTATTCATCTATCTTAGGTGGAGGTTATGAAGCGTGGAATGGTACATCTATGGCCACACCTATAGTTTCTGGTGTAGCGGCTTTAATATTAGAGAAGTATAATAAAAATATCTCTGTGCTAAATTTATTAGATGAAATTCTGACGAACTGTCAAGATTTAGGACTGGATAAAGAACGCCAAGGTAAAGGTTTAGTTCAAGTACCAAAAGCCCTATATGAACCTTAAAGAAAATTACATTGCTAAAATTGACCCTTTGCTAGAAGAAGCTTTAATGCAAGCAAGGGGTGAAGAGAAGATGCGGGTAATTATGACTTTGGGTGATGAAAATCAACTCAGGAATAATCAAAATATTTTAAATCTTAAACCTGATGATTTTTCATCACCTACAGCGTACAGACAAGCGTTAATTGAACAGCGTAAAATTCAACTTTCTGAACTTATAGGTGACACAGTTCAAGAATTACAACAACTGTCTTTAACAACGCAGGGCGGCACAATGAGCCGTGTTATAGTTGTTGAAGGTTCAGCAACGGATATATTTAGAGCGTTAGAATTATCTGGTGTTAATTATGTTAGTTTAGATCAATTAATAGGATTGCCAGAAATTGCACCTGATGAAGCAGTTAATCATTTTGCAGAATTGTATATTAAAATTTTAGGAATTGAGTTAGATGAGAAAACCAAAAACTTAATTTATCAAGCATCGAAACAATATATACTAACTTATCAAAAGCGATATAATCGGTTGCGAGTTTTGGGAATGCAGCAACCTGTTAATTTAGATGATATTTATACAGAAGTCCAATGTTTACAACCTGATGAGATTGGGAAATTTGAATCAATAACTGCTTTAGAAAAAAATTATCGTAAAAATGGTAGTCGCAGATTGACTAATGAAAAATATGCAAGACAAGATGGAATAATAATTGCTAATGAATATCAACATTTAATGATATTGGGACAACCAGGTGCGGGTAAGTCTACTTTCTTAAGAAAAATAGGATTAGAAGCAATAAAAGGTAAATCTGGACAAATTCAGCGTGAATGTATTCCTATTTTAATAGAACTAAAACAATTAACGGATATAAATATTAATATATATCAATTTCTTCAGAGAGAATTTGCATATATTTATTTACCATTCAGCGAGGATTTTCTGAATGAAGCATTAGAAAACGGTAAATTATTAATTTTGCTCGATGGATTAGACGAAGTACCAAATAAAAATTTGGATTTAGCGATTCAGAAAATAAAAAAATTTGTGAATAGATATAATCACAACTATTTTATAATTTCCTGTCGCACTGCTGCCTATAGAAATAAATTTAAGGATTTTAAAGAATTTGCAATAGCCGATTTTGATGATAAACAAATTCAGCAGTTTATTAATAACTGGTTTTATTCAGAAGTAGATAAAAAATTAGGTACTGCGGAAAAGTGCTGGAATAAAATCAAGAGTGAAGAATCTACTAAGGAATTAGGCAGAACTCCATTATTATTAACTTTTCTATGTTTAGAGTATGATGAATCTCAAGATTTACCAGAAAAAAGAGCTACATTATATGGTAATGCTCTCGATATTTTATTGAGAAGATGGGCAGCAGAAAAGAGATTACCAAATGAGCCAGTTTATCGTCAACTGGGGATTGATTTAGAAAAAATAATGTTAGCTGATATTGCTTATCATAATTTTGTAGCAGATAAACTTTTCTTTTCTCAGCAAGAAGTTTCAAATAAAATTAAAAGATTTCTATCTAGCAATGATAATGCACCGAAGAATTTAGATTCTGGTAAAGTATTAGATGCTATTACTACTGAACAAGGAATTTTAGTAGAACGTGCTAGAGATGTTTATTCTTTTTCTCATCTGACTTTACAGGAATATTTAACAGCACAGTATATTTATGATCACGGTTTAGTTGAAAAATTAGTTACTGAACACCTGACAGATAACAGGTGGAAAGAGGTATTTCTATTAGTTGCTGGAGTAATGCGGGGTGGTGCTGATCATTTATTGTTATTGATGGAAAAGGCAGCACAAAAATATATTAATACTCCCAAGTTACAGGCTTTATTGAACTGGGCAGAACAAGTCATAGTAGGATCTGAGGGTAATTATAAACCAGTGGGTAAACGTGCAGTAGCGATCGTCAATGCCAATGTCATCGCTTATGCTAATTCTTTTGCCTATGCTGAGTCTATCAACTACATCGAGGGTAATATCATAGTTTACGCCGAAGCTATTGCTATTGCCATTGCTAAATCTATTGATAACATTTACGCCTACGCTATTGCCGTTGCAGAAGCTATTAATCACTATGCTATTAACGATGCCATTGAGTATAGTAATAGACTTGAAGAATTAAAAATATTCAATAAAGTCAACTTTACTTTTTTGATTACTCAATTGGAAACACTAAAAGCTCAAATTTATCCTAATCAAACATCTAGAAAAGAGTATAGTGTATTTGTTAATCGCCTCCGAAAAATCTTATTAAAGACTTTTCATCTTACTCCAGAAATGATCAATTTATCCCAGGATGAAGCCCAAGCACTAGAATATTATCTCTATGCTAATTTCCTAATTATTCAATGTAAAGATGCTGCGGTGCGGGTGTCCCGTGAAACCTGGGAAGCAATAGAGGGGAGGATGTTGTTACCTCCTGGTAATTGAGTCACAATTCTGTAAAGTATCAAGTCGTATCTAGATCCCCCCTTACCCCTCTTTCTAAGAGGAACTGGAATCAAAGTCACCCTTTTTAAGGGGGATTTAGGGGGATCAAAAAGTTTTCGATACCACACGAATAATTTTCATAAATTCCTTAATTCCTTACCAAACAAAGTCCGATACATCAACCGATAAATATCTGTATTATCCACCGTTCCATTTAACAACCCAGCATTAAAACCATGCGCTTTCGCTATTATTCCCCCAGCATTATCCCCAAAACCTGACCAAGATATAGCAAAGGGAAAACGCCTACCCTGTTTATCGGGTGCAGAAATAAAAGGTAAACTTCCTGTTCCCTCTTTTCCATCCCAAGGTGCGCCATTTTTACCTTTTTCTGGTAACGGTTTATCAAAAGGAAAATCTTTCTCTGTTGCCCCCACCAATTCTAAACCACCAGCGTCACTATCAGCCGCAGTTACTAATAAAGTATTCGGGTTTTTCTCAATAAATTTCATTGCTACCCCAACCGCATCATCAGCACGTTTTAAAGCCGTAAGACAACCAATAGCATTATTAAAATTACAGAAGTTATCGCTGCCTTCTTCTTCCAAAACAATCAAGAAATTTTTGCGTTTTTGTGAGAAAATATTTAACGTTACATCCAACTGTTCCGCTACCGTCGGTGCAGCAGAAACATATAACGGTAAATTCTGTTTTTTCAAGTTTTCTTCTGTGTCGTCATTGTAGGTGTCATCAGCCGCAAAAATCCCTAAAACCTTTTTGGTATTTGTTGGTAACTTCAATAATTCATCACGGGTGTAAACAACGGTGTAACCTTTCTTTTTGGCAATTTCTACTAAATTTAAACTATCGGTTCTTTGACTTTTTTCAGCAGTGGTGTGTCTTCCGGCTGTTCCTTTGGGAAGATACCACATTTCCCCACCACCTAAAATCACATCTGCACCAGATTCTACTATTTGTTTGGTGATGTCTGCAAAATTACGACGACTGGGAGATTTCGCTAAAAATGCAGCTGTTCCTGGTTCATGAATCATGCCAGAATTAATAATAGCAGTTGCTTTCCCCGCGCTCATGGCTTCTTCCATAATTGTTTGCGGTTTACCAGAAAGCGCCACTACGGGTTTACCATTTTCATCTAACCCGAAAGAGTCAGCATTTACCTTTACCCCTGTAGCATGAGTCACCGCGCCACCGTTGGAAGTTGCGGAGAGTTGGTTTTTCATGTGTCCCAGGTAAACAGCCAAATTTGACATTTTATCCCAGTTTAATCTGCCATCTGGTCCTTGAAAAAGTATTCTAGTAGCGCCCCAGTGAGCCGCACTTGTACCATCTGGATGTATAAATATCACATTACCGGAATTAGAAGTATTACTGGCTAAGATTTGTGGTGTATAACTCAGGACAGATAGCAAAGCCAAAAGTAAGAAACCGATAACTTTTTTATTCAATCGTCGTAACATTGCTTTACATTTAAAGTATTAGTACAATCAAAAAGCTCGTTTCACAATTCATACTCTAATGGGTGATGATCAAGAAATCGTCATCACAAGAAAAATGCTATAGCAGCAGAATTATTATGCAGACAATTGATAAAAAGTCAACTAAAAAAACTTGGGCAAAAGCCATATCCCAACCAGCAACGGAATTTCCTGCCACTCAATTACCAGTTATTGCTGGTAAAATTCCTGATGGGTTACGAGGTACACTTTACCGCAATGGACCAGGAAGACTAGAACGGGGTGGTGTGTCAGTAGGACATTGGTTTGATGGGGATGGGGCTATTTTAGCTGTCCATTTTACCGATGCAGGTGCTACCGGGGTTTATCGCTATGTGCAGACTGCTGGTTATCAAGAGGAAACTGCGGCAGGTAAATTACTGTATGGTAATTATGGCATGACTGCACCAGGTTCCATTTGGAATCAATGGCGAAAACCAGTTAAACACGCAGCAAATACTTCGGTTTTGGCATTACCTGATAAATTGCTGGCACTATGGGAAGGTGATAATCCTTATGCGTTAGATTTAGCAACTTTAGAAACTAAAGGTTTAAATAATTTAGGTGGTTTGGCTAAAGGACAACCCTATTCTGCTCATCCTAAAGTTGACTATAAAACGGGAGAAATCTTTAATTTTGGCATGACTCCTGGACCTAATGCCATACTGCATATTTACAAAAGTGATTTTACTGGAAAAATTCTCCAACAGGCAAAATTTACCTTAGCAGGTTTTCCCGTTATACATGATTTTGTTTTAGCAGGACAATATTTAGTATTTTTTGCTCCGGCGGTACGGTTAAATATTTGGCCTGTTTTATTTGGAACGAGTACCTATAGTGATTCTTTAACCTGGCAACCAGAACAGGGAACTCAGATTATAGTTATTGATAGAGAAACCTTGTCTGTGGTGAGTCGTGGAGAAACAGAACCTTGGTTTCAGTGGCATTTTGGAAATGGTTATGTTGATGATAGAGGAACGGTAATTGTTGATTTGGCTAAATATGCAGATTTTCAAACTAATGAATATTTGCGCCAAGTAGCGACAGGAGAAACTCAAACAGTTACTAAAACCACCTTGACGCGGGTACAAATTAATCCGCAAACTGGCAAAGTAAGTGGAATTGAAACTTTGTTAAATAGAACTTGTGAATTTCCATCTGTTCCTGCAAAAAATGTGGGTAAATTCTCTCGTTATAGCTATATGTCTATTTTTCGAGAAGGAACAGATACTGAAGGAGAGATATTAAATAATATTGCTGGTTTTGACCATCAAACCGGAACTTTGACAGAAGCAAACTTAGGTGAAAATCTTTATCCTTCTGAACCTATTCACACTCAAGATATCCAAAACTCTGACCAAGGTTGGGTGTTAACAGTGGTTTATGATGGTAATACCAATAGTAGCGAAGTTTGGATATTTAATAGCCAACACTTGAATGAAGAACCAGTTTGTAAACTCGGACTACCCAGTGTTATTCCCCATAGCTTCCACGGAACTTGGAAAACTGGGGAATAGGGAATATTTTTCTTTCTCCTGACTCCTGTAGAGACGTTCCGGCGGAACGTCTCTACTGACTCCTAAAATGATTTAGGATTCTTCATATATCTTTATACAATGCCTCGATGTTAACATTACAACATCCCCAGAAAACAAAACCAGGGTGGTCTTTGGACGAGCGAGATCCAAAGTTCATGGAAAGTCTCATGCCTGTATTGGGCATTTTATACAACTACTATTTTCGAGTCCAAACCAGTGGCTGGGAAAATATCCCAGAGGGAAAAGTCCTTATTGTTGGTTCTCACAATGGCGGTTTGGCATCCCCGGATACATCTATGATGATGTACGACTGGTTACGTCGGTTTGGTACGCAAAGACCAATTTACGGTTTGATGCACCCGAAAGTCTGGGAAGTTTTTCCCCCAGCGGCAGAAATGGCCATGAAAGGTGGCGCTATTATGGCTCATCCCAAAATGGCTTATACGGCTTTCCGTGCTGGCGCTAGTGTCTTAGTTTATCCTGGTGGTGCGGAGGATGTGTTTCGACCTCATCAAATGCGGGATCAGATTTATTTTGCTGAACGTCGGGGTTTTATTAAGTTAGCACTGCGGGAAAATGTCCCCATTGTTCCCGCTATTTCCTGGGGGGCGCATGATACCCTGATTGTATTGGCTGATTTGTATAAAATTATGCAGCAATTCCACCAATGGGGGATGCCTTGGCTGTTTGATGTTGATCCGCTAGTCTTTCCTGTTTACCTGGGTTTACCTTGGGGTTTAGCTGTAGGACCATTGCCGAATATTCCTTTACCAGCGCGTATTTATACTAGGGTTTGTCCACCTATTGTTTTTGAACGCTATGGAAAAGAAGCCGCAAGCGATCGCAATTATGTTAATCAATGCTATGAATTAGTTAGAAGCCAGATGCAGCAAGAGTTAGATAACTTGATCAAAATAGCTAGTAAGTCAGGTGACAGGTGACAGGGAAGAAAGCAGGGGAGCAGGGGAGCAGGGGAGCAGGGGAGCAGGGGAGCAGGGGAGGTTAATAACCCAATTACTAATTACCAATTACCCAATGGGATAATTACCAGGGTTGACTGCATGAATAAACTCACTACCAGAATGTGGCCTTCCCCGTTTATAAGCAGCTTCTTCCGGTTTTCCCCAACCCATCTGCAAAATTACTTCTAAAAAATTCGAGTTTTCCCACTTTAACAAACTTGCCCATTCTGTTCTTTGGGCAATTCTTTCTACATCTAAAGTATTGATTTTTTCGTGTAATTTGCCATTACTAACACTTAAATATAATTCCATTTCCGCTGTAATTTCATCCCAAAATTCTAGGATGGAATTTTTTGCCGCTTTCAATATTTCCAAATCACTGTTTAACGCTATTAACTGCGCGTCAACTTCTGGATAATGCAAAGTTTTACCTTTGACAGTCAAATCTTTCCAGACAATCCCAGAAACTTGATTTTCCCGTTGATATTCATGAATAGAAGCTTTAAAATCTTGATAGGCTGTGAACTTTTGTAGACCTTCTGTTGTGATAAACTGGTCTATAACGGGATTGCCTGAAACTTTCACCTCTAACTTTAGGCGTTCTCCTTTCAAGCAAGCTAGACGTTCTGCTGCTAAAATTTCGATGAGTTCCTGGGTAGTATAAACTTTGTACATCGCGGAACAACCTAATTATTGATTAGTTAGTGGTCATTAGTCATTAGTCATTAGTCATCTGTAATTTAAATATTATCTCCTGACAGCAATAGAAATGCAGTATCAGAACAAACGAAAAATCCATAACCTAATCTGCGTTTATCTGCGTTTATCTGCGTTTGATAATAGACATCTCCGGTAATTAAATGTGCGTGGTTTGAAACCCTTGTAGAGACGTTCCGGCGGAACGTCTCTACCATATTTCCGGAGAGGTCTAATTATTAAAACCTAAACCTATAACTTAATATACTTAAAAAAGTAGGGTGGGCAATGCCCACCATCACTTAATCAAAAAATTCCTAAATGCGAAATAATCTGTAAAAACAGATTCGTTGACACTTGATAATCAACCTCTAGGACTTACGCAAGATTGAACTCAAAACCTGATTCTTGCGTAGGGGTAATTCATGAATTACCCCTACTTCCGTTCTGTTTTGCGTAAGTCCTGACCTCTACTGGCTTAACTCACTGCTATATTCATTAAATGAACGCTGCTTAAACTCAATTGACTGGTCACGAGGTAACAAATTAAACACTTCTCTAAATTTGTCGTCTATCTCTTCAAAAGGTACTTGACCTTTTTTATTCAAAATGACTTTACCAGACTGGTCAAAGAGAACAACTTGCGGTACAACTCCTGAATAGTAGTATCCTGGTTCTGTGGGTTCGTAGCTTTCCTTTACGGGAATAGTATCAACACTGATAGGGATAATCTCCGCAGCCCGTCCATAGAATGCTTGAGTTTGGGAAATAAAGACCGCATACTGTTTACAATCGCTGCTATCATCCACATAAAATGCCAGCATTGCGGGTTTATGTTCTGCTAAAGTTTTAGCTAGAGTTAGTTTGGAAGGAACTAGGGAACCATTACCAGCAAAAACCACAAAAATATTACCTTCGTATCGATCATCCTTCATACCTGCAAAAGCTGGCTGTATACCTATAATGAATAGGCAAAGCAGCAATAATAGGCATTTTGACACCAACTGTCGCCAGTTAGCAATTATTTTAGTTTGTAAAAAAAGCCACTTTATGCTATTCATCAACAGGAACCTTATTCAACACTTTGCCTAGATATATAATTACATCTGGGCGCTATTTTTTTACCATAACTTGCAGTGGTCTTCTCTTTCGCATCAATTTTAAATTCTTGATGGCTGGTATTTTTTGCCAAGATTAGCTACACTGGCAAGATTAATTTTGTAATTAATGAATATTACTTAACAACTGCTGTGGGAAAGAAAATACAACTTATAGATAGAGTCCGACTGGGTTTTGCGGTATCAATTGCTAAAAGTGTCACATTTTTAGTACGCTCTCTCCGTCTTGGTGCTGCTAGTGTGTTACCAGGTTCTCTTGCGCGACGCATTGAACCCAGACTTTTACAATTATTGAGTCAGCAAGTCAAAAACGGGGTAATTTTGATTGCGGGAACAAATGGGAAAACCACAACAGCCCTGTTATTATGCACTATTTTAGAACACAAAGGTTACAAAATCGCCCATAATTCTACTGGTGCAAATCTGGAAAATGGTTTAGCGACGGCTTTAATAGAGAATACCAGTTTATTAGGTTCTTTAAATGTTGACTACGCGATTTTGGAAGTTGATGAAAATATTGTTCCCAAGATTTTAAAACCTCTGCAACCAAGAATTATTCTCTGTTTAAATTTGTTCCGTGACCAACTTGATAGATATGGAGAAGTTGACACTATTAGCAAAAAATGGACAAAGGTTATTTCCACTTTACCAACAGAAACGGTAGTTATTCCCAATGCTGATGATCCAACTTTATCATATTTAGGTCAGCAGTTAAATCAAAAGGTGTTATTTTTCGGTTTGAATGAACCAAAACATTATTTAGAAGCAATTCCTCACGCTGTAGATTCTATCTATTGTCCTAAATGTGGACATTCTTTAGATTATCAAGGTGTTTATTTATCTCATTTAGGAGATTTCACTTGTCCTAGTTGCGGGTTTAGTAAGAGTAAACCAAGTTTAGAAAGTGGTGAATGGTCACAAATTCTTGTTGGTTTGTACAATAAATATAATACTTTAGCCGCAGCAACCGCAGCTAAAGAATTGGGAGTTGATGAAACAACAATTAGGGAAACAATTAATAATTTCCAAGCTGCTTTTGGACGTGCGGAAGATTTGGTGATAGATGGTAAAAAAGTAAGGATTTTGTTATCTAAAAATCCTGTAGGAACGAATGAAACTATTCGCGTAGTTACTCAAAGTACAGATAAAACTACCTTGTTAGTTTTGAATGACCGCACTCCTGATGGTACTGATGTATCTTGGATTTGGGATGTAGATACAGAGAAGTTGGTTGAACGGGGTGGAACGTTGGTTGTAAGTGGCGATCGCGTGTATGATATGGCGTTAAGATTACGTTATAGCGAGAAGTCTGTTGAAAGTAACATTAACTTAATTGTAGAGGAAGATTTAAAGCAAGCTATTACAACAGCTTTGGAACATACACCAGCAAATGAAACTTTGCATATTCTTCCTACTTATTCAGCTATGTTAGAAGTGCGAGAGGTTTTAACGGGGAGGAAAATTCTTTAACCCTCGCAGGAAATAGATCCCCGACTTCTTAAAGAAGTCGGGGATCTTGGGTTGAGAAATTTACACTAAATAACTAGTATTAGGAACAATCTGAAAGAAAGCATATTCATACCAAGCAGTCCAAATAAAACTTCTAATCCAACGTTGATACTTTTTGGGACTTAATTCATAATTAAATGCTCCCTCAGCAGCATCAATAGAAGAGAGATGAGAATTACAACCGCAACCGTGATGATAGGTAAAACCGTATTTTGAAGCGATGCTTTGCACCTTCATTTGCACTGCGAAAACTTTACCACTATGTAAAATTGCATCCCAAGAACGTTTATGTTCAATATCGCGTTTATCAAATCTTAAAGCTCGTTCTTCAAATACATGATCTCGGTAAATTGGTGCTAAATGTACATGATAAAAACTTGCAGGTAAATCATATCCAAACTCATTAAAAAGGTCTATTCCAATTAATGCTACTTTTACCTCATTGGCATATTCTAATCCTTTAGATTTCACATCTGTTAAAATCTGTTCAAAGTTGGGATATTGATCAATTAAAAAATCATGTCCGTAAAATTCTAAAGTTTCATAAGCTAATTGTCCAAATAACTGAGAAAATGCAGCTTTAAACTTAGCTAACTCTGGACGTTCATTAAATAAATCTACATCACCTTTTGCTAGTTTATATTGAAATAGCTGCGCCATTTTCACATAAACTTCTGTATTTTTAAATCCTACATTTGCTAATCCTGCGGCGATATTTTGCCAAATAGGAGGTAGTTGAGAAATGGGAACTGCATTTTCACCAGCAATGATGGTAAAATTCGGATTTTCGATTAGTTGCATAAACAATTTCCTTTTATTTATAGATTCCCTACTTCTTTGAGAATTAGAGGATCTGAGTATTATCCAGATTATTTGTGATTATCGTGACAATTTTGTAAAAAAAACTGTTACATAAAATACGGAATACCCAAAAATAAGATATAGTAATCCTAATTAATGTTAGCGATCGCATCAAATATAAAGAGTACCACACTCTTGTTTTTCTCTTCCTTTCTTACTTTGTGCTTTTGCATCTACCCTGCGGGATCTCCTGACGGAGATTGCGTGAGATATAAAAATGTGGTTCATTTACATGAAAATCGCTGTAAAATAAAAAAAATCCATGAGGTATGGAAAAATATAAAAAATGAGTTAATATTGAACGCAAATTAATAGGAATTTTTGGGAAATTTTGAACCTATGGAAATTATTATTGGTTGGTTATATCCGCAGTTAATGAGTACCTACGGAGATAGAGGTAATGTTATCACTATTCAACGTCGCGCACAATGGAGGGGTTACAATGTCACAATATTACCCTTAGACCAAAATTCCACCGCAGATCATATAAAATCAGTAGATGTGATTGTCGGTGGAGGCGCACAAGACCGTCAGCAAGAAATAGTTATGCGCGACTTACAAGGTGCAAAAGCTGACGCGATGCGGGATAAAATCGAAAATGGCACACCAGGAGTTTTTACCTGTGGTTCTCCCCAACTTTTAGGACATTATTACGAACCTGCATTCGGACAAAGAATAGAAGGTTTAGGAATATTAGATTTAGTTTCTATCCATCCAGGGGAAAATACAAAACGTTGTATTGGTAATTTAGTTATAGAAGTTACAGCTTCACGTCTCGCGCAAGAACTAGAAGCAATGATAGGGAAAAAACCTTATTTAGTCGGGTTTGAAAATCATGGTGGACGCACTAAATTAGGTAAAGTAGAAGCCTTGGGGCGTGTGGTTTACGGCTTAGGTAATAATGGTGAAGATGGTACAGAAGGTGCATTTTATCAAAATGCGATCGCCACATATTCACATGGTCCATTGTTACCAAAAAATCCCTTTGTGGCAGATTGGTTAATTCAAACAGCGTTAAAGTTGAAATATCAACAAGAAATTAAGCTTACACCTTTAGATGATACCTTAGCAATGCAAGGCAGGGAAGCAATGTTTAACCGATTGAAAGTAAATTTAACAAGTGTTGCTAAAGTTAAAGTTTAATCCCAATTCAAAATTCAAAAATTATCCAAAAATTATCTATTTATCGGTATGACTGACTGTTGTAGAGTCGTTCCACCGGAACGACTCTACTGAATGCTGTTCTGACTTTGGTTTTGCAACAAAGGACGCACAACTAAATACCCAGCACCAAAACCAGTAATCATAATTAACACAATAGTAAGCAATAACCACCAACCACTCAGTCCCTTTGACTCAGACTCCGGGGATAGATAATAGCGTACTTCTTGCCCTTCTATAAACACTGCTTCTGATACCGGAAAATTCATATCCATCATAGGTACAGAAACAACCTCACGGCGGATTTTTTTAGCTGGTTTGGGAGTTGGTTGACGTGGAGGAGGTGCTGTTTTCACTGGAGGTTTATTTGCAGGTTTATTTGTAGATTTAGCCTCAGCATTAGTACGGGGCGTTCGTGGGGACGCAGGCGTATTTTTTGCCTCACTATTAGCCCTGGGCATGGATTGGTTACTAGTTGTATTTTTTACGTTAGCGTTATTTGGTGGTGCTGGTTGAGAACTTGGTGCAGAGGAGTCCACTAACTTTTGCAGTTCTAAACACGACTGAACAACTTTGTTTATTTCTTGACGCAGGTGCTGATTTTCCTGAGACAATTTCTGATTGTGGCTGGTGACTACATCCAACTTGGCTTGTACTGCTTGTAACTCTGCAACTAATTCCCGGTAAACATAAACAGGTACAGACGGAGAATAGCTGGGAGTAGGTGGTTTACTGTGAACATTCTGTGTAGTTGATCTCATCTGCATATTGGTATCAAAATTAGGTCTTTAGATTAACAAAATATACTATCAGAATAAAGTGATCCCGGAGACTAGGCTATAGAATAATATAAAAATCACCTAATCGGATAAAAATAAAATACAATACTGTTCGGTTAAGGTTTCAAAATCGCGAATATCCCCGCTTTAGCCCTATTTTACCCCCTTTTTCAGGGGTAGCCACAGGCAGGGGGATATTAACCGACAAGTATTAAAATAAAATAGCAATGAACGGGGTGTGGGGGGTAGGGTGTGGGGAACCCCATGATTAAATCACAACCTTTGATTTTTTCTAATTACACGGTTTCCAACTATGATAAACGGTCTTGAAAATAAAGGCGATATAAATTACAAAGACATTTAACTTCATTTCCTTGAAATTCAATTAATCCCAAACTCCGTAATTTAAAGGCTTGTGCAGAATCTATTTTACAGGACTTACGCAAAACAGAACGGAAGTAGGGGTAATTCATGAATTACCCCTACGCAAGAATCAGGTTTTGAGTTCAATTTTGCGTAAGTCCTATTTTAATAGGAACATCACTGTTAAAAACCTAATACTAGAGGAGTTTCAATAGCTGGTAAAATATATTTTTTTAAATAATTAGTGCAGTTGCTTTGACTACTTAAACGGGGACTCCAATATTGATCTATTTGTTTTTCTAGACCTAATTCTAAACTCAGAACTGTACAGAAACTCTGTAAAAAATTATTGAGATTAGTGAGATTTTCTTGACTCCATAAATTAATAGAAACTGTCCGATACCCTTGTTTTTTATAATGGTCGAAAATGCGACTGATTAAATGAGTTTTCCCCATCTTGCGGGGGGCTTTGATGCGGATTAATGCCCCTGGTTGAAGAATAGATTGAAAACAGTTATATTCAATTTCTGGACGTTCAATATAAAAGGAAGAAATATTTTGTAAATTATTTTCTGCTTGTTTAGGAATAATTGATAACTGTTCTTTAATAAACCGACTCACACCTTTGTAAACTAAATTATCTGGTGATTTTGGCTTAGTGATAGAAATATGATCATCATCTGTAGCAGTAGGTTGGACATCTTTAATACCTGGGTTAGCACTATCAGGGTCTACAACTAAAATTGTTAGAATTGGTTTTGTTTCATAATAAACTTTTGTTGTAATTGCCATTGCATCAACATTTTGACGATACCATTCATTCAATTGACGCAATTGGGGAATATGGGATTTTAGTTCATCAACGCTGATAGTTTTTCGTGTAAAAATACCAATGTTTGTGACTAAATTAGCTAAATGAGCGCCAGTGTGAGGAGTAGATAAGAAGACTATACCTTTAGTTTTTTCAATAACTGCTTTTTTATTAAAAGTTTGAGCATTTCGCAGCATTTCTTTTACTAACAAACCACCCATGCTATGAGTGATAAATATAATTGGACGTTCACCAATATCATTAATTGTTAAATATTCTAATAAATTACTCGCACGATCAAAAAGTGGCATTGTTGCACCTTTCCACTCAAAGGGTGCAGCATTATAACCAAAAGACCAAATTCCTAAATCTGGTCGTTCTTTTGCAAGCCACATTAACCAGAAGTTATCATCATTATCTCTTTCTTCAGGATGCCATGTTTTCCGTGCATCACCACCTAAACCATGAACAAAAATTATGTCTCCCTTGCGTTTGGGGTTGTCAAATCCTGAGATTTTGATTAAACCTGTTTTTTCTGTGGGTGTGGGTGCTGTGATGGGTTCGGTTTTTGGGGTTTTAGGAAATAAACCAAATAATTTTTTAAAGAGCATAGATAGTATTAGGTATAATTAGTTTATCAAGACTATATCATACACGACATCTGATAGCTATTATTTCCAGCTATTATTTAATACGTTCTTGCCAATATTCAGGTTTTCGGCTACAGTGCATAACTGCAATAATTAAAATGTATTCATCTTCTATGGTATAGAGTATTGCATAGGGAAATTTACGAACTAAACACCGACGAATATCTTCATCAGTGACAGGATAGCGTTTAGGTGATTTAATAATTCTAAAAATGGCATCTTCAACAGAATTGATAAAATTTTGTGCTAGTTAAATATTCTTTTCCGCATAAAATTGAACAGCTTCTGAGTATTCTGTTAATGCCGCAGGATGAAAATTATATTTCATTTTTCTAAAATTCGTCTAACTTGAGATAAAGCTTCTTCTCCAGGTATTGACTCAACTGTATGATTACGAATTTCATCACGGCGTTTTTTAGCTTCTATATTCCATAGATTTTGTGTGTTTTCATCAATATCATATTCTAGACTTTCAATGAGTTTTTCTACTAACAATACTCTGGTAGTATTAGGTAAAGATAAGGCTTCTTGAATCAATTCCTCGACTGATAGCATAATGATTTCTTCCAGTAAAAGTTAGCAGTTATCTGATGCCACGACCAAAACGAGACTTAATACTAGGATACAGCTATCATGTCACCACTCGCTGTAATAACCGTGAATTTAAATTAACTCGTCACGAATGCCGTCAGGTGTTCCTTTTTTGGGGTTTTACCTCAAAGTTTATTAAGAATGTTAAAAAGCATAGTGTAGGGACAAGTAGTGTACCAGTGATGAATTATATACTATTTTGGTATGTTTTACATTAGTGATGAGTAGGTTGGGTTTAATGCAGTGAAAACCAACAGAATCAATGAAGCGATAAAGTGGAGTAACGGAAAGCTGGAAATTGGTAGATTATGCTATAATTGGACAATGATTAAATGGTTAGAGATTTTATGATAACATTGCAAGAAATTATCAATTCATTAGCAAGTTTGTCAAAAGAAGATCAAGATTTTCTATTTGAAACACTTTGCAAAAGAAGAGAAGAAGAAACTAAGCAAGTTATAATTCATTCCTTACGAGGAAAGTATTCTCATCTGGCGACAAGTAGCGATGACTTTGCAGGTAAGAAACAGTCAGAGATTGCTTTAGAAAATTAGCAAGATGAATATTATTTTAGATGCTTGTGCTTTAATTGCTTTTTTTAGAAATGAACAAGGTGCAGAAATTGTAGAACATTATTTATCTGATAATCAATATATTTGCATGATTCATGCCATTAATTTATGTGAAGTTTATTATAATTTTCTGCGAACGGGAGGAAATACAATTGCAGATGCTCTTGTTGAAGATATACAATCTTTAGGGCTGGTTATTCGAGATGATTTGAATGTCAGTTTTTGGCGACAGGTAGGAGGTTATAAGGCAAGTATTAGAAGAATTTCTCTAGCAGATTGTTTTGCATTAACTCTGGCTAATCGAGAAAGTGGTATTCTAGTTACTTCAGATCGGAAAGAGTTTGAACCGGTTGTTCCTCTTAATATTTGTCAGATTAATTTTATTCGTTAGTTTATTGGAATTCTGCTGAATATTCTGTTAATGCCGCAGGATGAAAGTTATATTTCATTCTTATAAGATTCGTCTGACTTGAGATTATGATTATCATTTATCTGCTACAGTCAAAAAGGCACGAATTAAAGCAAAGAAATCATCAACCGGAAAATTTAAACTGAGAATACTATCAATCTCATCAATAAAAATAACAATTTGTGTAGGAATTAATTTTAAAACTTTATCAATAAACTTACCAAAAACCTGTACATTAGAAAGTCGTTTATTTTCTTCCCATAAAGCCTCTAAATAAAATTGATTATCTAATTTTAAACTTTCAGAGTATTATTAATAATACCATTATACCATTGTTCAGAAGTTAATCCTGATGTACCAATTGCGGTTAAATTTATAGCCACACAAGCAATTTCTTCAAGTTTTAATCTTTGCATTGTGCGGACACGCAAACTTGATTTTCCCATCTGTCGAGAGTTCAGCACAAAACAAAACTCCCCAGCTTTCACAGCTTGATATAAATCATCATCAGCTTTGCGTGTAACGTATGTAGGTGCATTAGGTGGAAGACTCCCACCAAATTGATATTGATAGTTTTCAGGAACATGGGAATTCATAGTTTTATATCCTGTTAATCCTTTAATCCTGGATATCCTGATTCTGACATTTTTTAATTTTTATTTCTCCAACAACGGGAAAAAATGCCCCACGGGTCCTTGTCCCTTCCCAATATCCAAAGAATAAGTCAACGCAGTTGTTACATATTCCTTCGCTTCTTGTACTGCTGTCCACAAATCTTTACCCAAAGCTAAATTAGCAGTAATAGCAGCTGATAAAGTACAACCAGTACCATGAGTATTTTTCGTTTCTACCTGTTTTGTCCTCAAAATTTCCAATCTTTCCCCATCAAACCAAACATCCACCCCTTTCAACCCTCCAGACATTCCCCCACCTTTAACTAAAACCGCCTTCGTACCTAAATTTTTATGTATAATTTGGGCTGCATTTTGCATATCCTCTAAAGAAACAATCTCTAATCCGCTTAAAATCTGGGCTTCATAGCGATTTGGTGTAATAATAGCCGCTTGGGGAATCAGTTCATGACGCAGAGTTTGTATAGCATCATCATCAATCAATTGCGCCCCCGTCCGTGATACCATCACTGGGTCAACCACTAAATTATTAATTTGTAAAGTTCTCACCTCCTGCGCTACAGCCAAAATAATTTCCTGATTAAGCAACATTCCCGTTTTCGCAGCTTGCACCCCAATATCCTCAACCACCGCCCGAATTTGGGCTATAACAGCCTCTGAAGGCATGGCATCAACCCGGAACACACCCAGAGTATTTTGGGCTGTAATGCAAGTAATAGCACTGGTTCCGTGAACACAATGAAAAGCAAAAGTTCTTAAATCAGTTTGAATACCCGCACCTCCACCACTATCCGAACCAGCAATAGTTAAAGCTACAGGTATCGATGTCTTGTTCGTTTTCATAGGGAATAGAGATTGGGGACTGGGGGAAAATTTTAATTCTTTCTACTGACTTCTTGATATCCTGACTCCTGACTCCTGAAAAGATTATGATTGATTTTCAGTTCCTTTATAATGACAGTCCGCCCCTTTTTGGCTATGACACAACAATTGCTTGTTTATGTTCCACCCCACCCCTTAATCAAGCACTGGCTGGCAGTAGCTCGTGATGCGGCTACGCCTTCGGTATTATTTCGCTCTGCTATCACGGAGTTGGGACGATGGCTAACTTATGAAGCAGCGCGAGATTGGTTGCCGACGCAAGAAACCGTAGTCCAGAGTCCCTTAGCTCCTTGTGCAGCAACTTTCATTGATCCACAAGTACCTGTGGCAGTTGTGCCGATTCTCCGGGCTGGGTTAGGCTTATTGGAAGGATCGCAGACGCTGTTACCATTAGCAAAAATTTATCATCTGGGTTTGGTGCGAAATGAAGAAAGTTTAGAACCCTCTTGTTATTTGAATAAACTGCCAGAGAAATTCGACCCAGAAACAAGGGTGTTAATTACCGATCCAATGTTAGCAACAGGAGGGTCTATAATGGCAGCAATGGCAGAATTGACACAAAGGGGTGTTGATCCGGCGTTAACACGAATTGTCTGTGTGGTAGCTGCGCCACCAGCTTTACAAAAGTTGAGTGCAGCCTATCCTGGCTTAACAGTTTACAGCGCCACGATTGATGAAACGGTTAACGAAAAGGGTTTCATTGTACCGGGCTTGGGAGATGCAGGCGATCGCATCTTTGGGACTTAATTAAGAAAGTTGCAGATTTGTTCAAGGCGGTGAAAATATGAGTCAGAAAGATGGTTTTGCCAGTGGTTTTTTACTTGGGACTATTGTTGGCGGTGTAGTTGGTGGGGTTTTGGGCGCTGTCCTGGCATCTCGACGGGATGCTGTTGCAGAGGAAGAGACAGAACTCAATAATGGCTCTATTGAAGGAAATAGAGCAGCATCCAAAAGAAGGCAGATGAGATCCGCCGCTAGTGAGGGTTTGGAAATGGAAACAGCACGGCGATCGCTTGAAGATAAAATTGCCCAACTCAATGCCACAATTGATGATGTGCGAAATCAGTTGGGCAATGTCAATGGTAGTTCGTCTAAGACAGCCGAACGTTCTCTGTCCCAAGACTCTTAAACAGCAGATGTTGAGGGGGCGAAAAACCTATTTTCGTCGATATAGCTGCTATTTCCAGATTCTTTGTCATTAGCTCCATTAAAATCAATAAATAAGACTGCTTTTAACTTTTAGTAGAAAACGAACCCATCCATGTATTTACTGATTACAACACTGGCAAAATTTGTCGAATTTTATAGCTATTTGCTACTTTTTCGGGTTTTATTAACCTGGTTCCCCCAAGTCAACTGGTCTAATCAACCATTTGCAGCCTTGAGCCAGATTAGTGACCCTTATCTCAATCTATTTCGTTCTATTATCCCCCCATTGGGTGGTATGGATTTTTCGCCCATCTTGGCCTTCCTGGTACTCAATTTGGCTGGAAGTTTTCTAGCAGGTCTGAGTCGTCTACCATTAGGACAGGGATTTTAATTAATTTCTGTAATTCCCCGGTCTTCTACAAGCCGGGGATGTATGGAAAAACGCAAAGGTCAGAATTTAATGATTTTTATCCTGACTCCCGACACCTGACTCCTGACTCCTATCTTCTCACTTGAGAGCTAAACCCAGATGCTTTAAATTGCTTCAGTTGCAATGGAGTTGGCTGATTTGCAGGTACAGAAATTCTTAACTCAAAATCACTAACACCTGGTGGAACTTCAGCAATAGAACCTAGACGGGTGCGGTTTTGTAGGATAGGGTTATTGTTAGCATCATAGATGCGTCCAAAGATATCTGCGTCATAGACTGTTTTATAAGTGCCATTTTCTGCTTTACCTGTGACGATATAGCAGTTTGCTGATCCTGAACCATTGCTAACAACAGCACCTTTTGCTAGTTCTGCTGGACAATCTTTGTACGATAGGTCAGAGAGTTTAATCTTTGTTAGTGCTAAAGCCGACGGAGTAAAAACCGACCAGAGAAAGCCGATAAAAAAAGAAATCAAGATCAGCCTCAGTGAGCGCAATCGCATAAAACACACCGTAACTTTATTAAAAGTATAAGCAACTTTTAACTTCAGCTTACCGAAATTTCCCTGTGAATTGATTAGAGAGTTGGATTTAATTTTGCAATAATTGTAAAAATAGACTCTCACTTGCTATTAGCCTATGAATCCAGATGAGATTGAAGCAGCCTTGCAAACAGCCTTTAGTCGTTGTGATGCAGCCCGCTGTCCTCTCACTGATATGCAGAAACAAATATTACTGCAAATAGTCGAGCAAATTCAGAGAAACTCAACTAGTATATTAGATACTGCTAATCCTTTGGATGAACTCACCCCAGAGGAGTTGGAAGCGTTTTTAGAGTTCGTCAAAGCCGAGGAAGAACAAAACCGCACGTGGAAGGTGCAGTTGCTTAATGATTGGCTTTTGTGCCAAGATTCGGGAAAGGTGCAGTTTATCCGCCAACGTTATGGTTTGCAGTGGTTAAATCGGGTGGAAACATACCATTTTGATAAGTATTCTTATTTGGAAGAAGCACTAAAGTTAAGAATAGGCGATCGCATTGAAGTTTCTAATGCGCTGTGGGAATGGATACCAGAGGATGACTCCTATGAGCGGGAATGGTTTCCTTGTATGGTGATTAAAGTTGATGAATTTCGTGATGGTAATGATGTTTTTACCAATTGCCAGATTCGCTTTTTTAATGGTACTGAGTATGAGATTCAAGGCGTTTATGAATGGAATCGTTATAATTGGCGTTGGCCGCAGACGTAGATAAGGCGGTAGGTGTGAAAAAAGAATAATTCAAGCCAGTAGTTCTGTTAGCTTCCACCACACCCTCCCGGAAATCAATTTCCGGGCTAATAGCTCAAGTGCGTTAAAACGCACTCTGATTAAATCAGAATCAAATTACAATTTATCTGTAAAATAGAATAAATCAAGCTTAAATAGTCGGTTAAAACCGACTTTAGCTTTTAGACAGGGAATTTATTCCCTGGCTTTTGTTGATATCACCTCACCAATTGCATAGCATCATTAAAAAACTGCCGACATAAACCTTTAGTTACAAAAATCGTCGTCAACAAATTGACCACAGCCACCATAAAAATAATTAAAATTTCATAAGATACAGCTTCTAAAGCCGATACTCCGGCTAATAACTGTCCACTGGTAAAAGTCGGTATTATCACCATCCCAATTAGCATCATTTGATTTAAAGTGGGAACAAATGCAGCTTTAATTGCATCTTTGCGGTATAGACTTACTGCTTGCTGGGGAGTTGCGCCTAAACTGAGGTGAGTTTCTATTTCCGTGGGAAATTGGTTAATGCTGCTAACTAGCCGTTCTCCTGCCACTGCTGCGGCGTTCATGGCATTAGCAAGCAATATACCACCAAGGGGAATTAAATAACGTGGTTCATACCATCTGTCTGGTTGAATAATCAAAAAATTGGTATACAGCAACGTTAAAGACGTACTTGCAAAAATTGCTACCCAGACTAAAGGTAGTACCAGAGGAATTTTTTGGCTGATGCGATTTCGTGCGACAATCGCCGTAATTGTGAGAATGATTGTTAGAATTCCCACAACAGCCCAAACATTGTCAACAGCCAAAATGAAGTCTAAAACGTATCCTAATACTATAAGTTGGAGGATGGTTCTACAGGTGGCTAATGCTAAGTTTAACTCTAGTCCTAACTTTTCCCAAGCAGATAAACCAATAGCGATCGCCATTAAAGCCACTGCTAAAACCAAATCCACAATATCTAGTTTAATCAAATCCGGCATGGTTTCTCTATTTCCTGGGATAGTCTACAGACAGGAGGAGTGGTTCGACACTTCGACCGCGCTCAGTGCATCGCTTCGCTCACCAACCAGGCAGAAGTACAACCCTATTTTAGTCATAGTTTTAGGATCAATTAATGTCGTAACTACCCTGTATACTGCTATATCACCCTTAAAAGGGTATCTTTTGTATCTGCCAATAAAATAAGAACTATGATCCAAAGTGTAAATTCCGTCCCCGCATTTGATATAAAACAGCAATATGCCTCTATTGAAGCAGAAGTGAGCAGTGCTGTTCTCGAAGTTCTCAGTTCTGGCCGTTATATTGGCGGTCCAGCAGTGGAAGGCTTTGAAAAACAGTTTGCTGCTTATCATGGTGTAAGTGAATGTGTAGCTTGTAATTCTGGTACTGATGCCCTTTATTTGGCGCTACGTGCTTTAGAGATTGGTGCAGGTGACGAAGTTATTACTACACCTTTCACCTTTTTTGCTACCACGGAAGTTATTAATGCTGTAGGTGCAACACCTGTTTTTGTTGATATTGATGCCACTACCTTTAATTTGGATGTCACCCAAATTGCAGCAGCAATTACATCCAAAACCAAGGCCATTATCCCAGTTCACCTGTTTGGTTTACCTGTGGATATGACAGATGTGATGGCGATCGCCCAATCTCATAATTTAGCAGTAATTGAAGATTGCGCTCAAGCCACCGGTGCAACTTGGGGTGGTCAAAAAGTTGGCAGCATTGGACACATAGGTTGTTTTAGTTTTTACCCAACTAAAAATCTAGGAGGTTGCGGTGATGGTGGTGCAATTACAACTAATGATAGTGCGATCGCTGCTAAACTGCGAGTATTACGAGAACATGGCAGCAAAGTTAGATACATTCATGAAGAAATAGGTGTCAACAGTCGCTTAGATGCCATTCAAGCAGTCATCCTGCAAATTAAACTGCGCTATTTAGACACCTGGAATCAACAAAGGCAACAAATAGCCGCTTATTATTATCAATCCCTCAGTCAAATTCCTGGTATCGTTCCACCCCAAGAATTATTAGGAGGAGTAGCCGTCTGGAATCAATATACCATTCGCGTTTCTAGCGCAGAAAGAAATGGTGCAAGTTCCAAATATCGGGACTGGGTAAGGACTCAACTGCAAGAAAAGGAAGTAAGCACCATGCTTTACTATCCCCGTCCTTTACATTTGCAGCCAGTTTATGAAAGTTTAGGCTATCAACCTGGACAATTACCAGTATCCGAGCAAGCTTGTCATGAAGTCATATCTTTACCCATGTTCCCAGAACTCACCCAGGAACAGCAAGATAAAGTCATTTATGCCTTGAAAGATTGTTTAAGCTAGGGATTGGGGACTGGGGACTGGGGACTGGGAACAATTTTCACCCTATACCCCACACCCTATTGCTATGCAAATGTGCGAATATTCGCAGCACGATTATCAAGGGTTCTGATCATAATAATTTTCACTTATGTTAATTCGATTTAAATTTACAAATTTAAAACTTAACGCCATTTCTCCTTTATTTTTCTTAACAATTAATTGAGAATTATTTTTATTTACTAACGAGATTGCAATAGTTTCCGGCATTTGCTATAATTTGTTCAAATTTCATAATTGGCTTTTTATAACCAATTTTGTAAACTTCATAAATTGTCATCCTCAAACCCTTAATTTATAGTTGTTTCAAAAATTCAGTCCTGAAAAAGATACAAACCTTTACAAAAAAAATCGCTGTTGCTGAAACAATTTTAGGAGTGAATTTCTCCAGAAGAAATAGATAGTACGAAATTACTCGTGACCAATAAAATAAGTTGTGTTCATCTGCGTTTTTTGTATTTCAGTCATGGAACGAAAAAAGATAGAAATGGGGAAGAAAATTTTAGATTACAGTTGGTTACATACAACCAAAATCCAAAAATCAATCCCCATTCCCTATAAACATCTATGCAAAAGTGCGAATATTTGCAGTTGCTAAAGCTTCCACCAAACCACGAACAGCAGCGATCATGGCAATTTCGCTATTGAGTTGGTTAATAGCAGAACCCACACCCACACCAGCAGCACCAGCTGCAACAGCTAAAGGTGCAGTCACATTAGAAATACCAGAAGCACACAAAACAGGTACAGAAACAGCGCGGGAAATTTGATAAGCTGCGGCTAAAGTAGGAGCAGCTTTTTCAATCAATCCCAAAGTACCACCGTGAGCAGGTTGGCTGCTAGTACCGCCTTCAGTTTGGATGATATCAGCACCAGCTTTTACCAAATCTTCAGCCAGTTGTACCTGTTGATCCAATTCCAGGATGTGAGGAACTGTCACCGATAGAGTAATTTCAGGCAATAAGGCACGAGTTTGGTAAGTTAATGCCAAAACTTCTTCAGCTTCAAATCTGCGACCTTGGGCGTAAAAAGAATCAAAATTACCGATTTCAATTAAATCAGCACCAGCAGCAACAGCTTGCACAAACTTTTCTGGTTCAACAGCAGAAACACAAACTGGTAAACTTGTTAAACTTTTCGCTAATTTAACTAAAGCCGCATCAGCAGCAATATCAACAAAAGTCGCACCACCAAACTCAGCCGCTTTTACAGTAGCAGCAACACTTTCAGCATTGAAATTATTCAAACCGCTAATTACTTTCAGGACACTGCGGTTAGCAAACGCACGTTGCAAGTTAGGAAGCATAGTCATAATTCTCATTTTGAAGCTATTGAGGTAGGAATATTTTTACACTATATGGATGCTTCAGACTAGAGGATATAGGAAGAGAGTTAGGGAGATGAGGAGAAATGAATTCAGAGCAAGTAAAAATCTTGGTGAAACAATTCTCCTTTCCCCTTCTTTCTCTGTGTTCTCTGCGCCTATGTGGTTAGATAAACTACTTTTATACCGCTGAGGCACAGAGATGGTAGAGAGAAGAAATAGATTTTTTGAGTCACGTTGAAAGGGCTAGTAACGGCTACATACAACACCCAAAACCCTGCTTAACGCCCTGCTAATAATGCCTTAGTTGCAGACTCACCCAACACCCGCACCTGTTTGTGGAATTGGAAATTTAACAAAGCAACAACAGTGAAATCAGCTAACAGCGCCATGAAAATTGTGATCATGCTAGATTGTTCTATAGCTCCCCAAGGAAAGGTAGAAAACAACCATACAGCAGGATTTTTGGCTGGGTCAATACCCAAGACAGAAAGAATAATTGGTGGTAAAGAAATTGTTCCAGCTATAGTCACAACTGCCCACACATAACGCTTGGGATTTTTCATCAACAACATTAACTGAGCAATACTGGCATAAATCAGCATTAAACCGATAGATAAAACCACTGTTAATAAAGCTTTACCTTTGCCAAAATCGTTGATATCTAAATCTTTCTGGGAAATAGCAATCCAGATAATTAAAGGTGTGGTAGCAATTACTAGATTGATTGCTATTGCCAATATGGCTGGGCTTTTTTCACCCCAAACTAAATCTTCCCAGAGTGATTCGTTTCTATTGTTTTGGTGTCGATATCTTGCCCAATCTTGGATATTTTGACGAATCGGTGAAAGGACAAAAATTAAACCAAAAATGAGAGCGGCATTTATTACTACTAAGAGAGATACAACTACCTCTGTTCTCTCTACTACGTTTTGCATCATCAATCCTAAAAACATCACCTGAGTAAAAGCTATAAATGAATAGCTTTGTCCCTTACTCAAGATGGTAGTTTGAGGATTACGAAAACACCTGGTTATGGCTTGCCAAATACCGTAAGCGCAAATTCCGTAATTAAGTAAATAAAAGCCGACTAAACTGGCTAAATTTTTCCCAATTGGTAAATAGAAAAATTGGAGTTTATCTAGTGGTGAACCTTGATATATACGAAACAAATTGGGAAATAGATAAGTGGTAATATCCCAAGGACTAAAAAACCTAAACCAAGCACCTGGATTATTGAAGTTATTGTTATAAGAAGCGGATGCCATCATCATTGTCATAAACAAGAACAACAAAACCCCACCACTACCAAGCCAAGGTTGAAAGCTACTAAACCAGCGACTTACTAAACCAAATAGCAGTGCTGCACTATAAAAGAAACCGCAGCAGGCAGCCATAACCGCGTAATAACTGAGAATGTTACTAGAGGCAATATTCGCGGAATGTCCAGCCCAAAAATGTAGAGGAATTGCTGTGATTACAAACAGATAAATTAAACTCGGCACTCCTAGCATTTTTCCAGCCAATAGACTGGTTTCTGACTGGGGACTGAGGCGAATAAAATTGAGTGTACCTCGATGTTCTTCTTTGGCTAAATCACTAATCAGTAAATAAGTGCCGGCAACTAATAGTGTAAAAATAAAAATTACACTAAATGCTAGAAAAGTGTATTCCCAATGATCTCGCCACCACATCTGCCAATCAATTTCGCTGGGAGGACAAAAACCTTTAGACAACTCATTTCTCAGGTTACTGAGTTGTGCGTCAACTTGTTTAATTTGTACCTGTAAATTAGGAATAATGCTGGAATCTGAAAGTTTAATTTGTCGATAGTTATTTAATTTTTGATTGAGTAGAGATTGTTGCTGGTAAAGCTGTTGTTCTTGCTGTTGGTATAATGAACTTAGACGACAGTAAGAAGCTCTTAAAGAATATTCTTCACCGGGATATTCTCGTAGTTGAAACAAAAAAACCACGAGTTGCAATAATAAAGATGAGACAACAGCAAATAAGACGTTAAATGGTTTGAGTCTTCCTTTCAGTTCTCGGAAGAGTTGGGGATTCCATTCACCTACTCTGTCGATAAAATTGAGCATCATAGAAAAAATCTCCAAAATAGAAAATTGAGAATTATTGAATTATTACGATGCTTGTTTGTGACCTAATTTGAGAAAAATAGTTTCTAGGTCTTCTTGAGTGCAGTGAAAATTGGTTAAAGGAATACTTGTACTGATGAGCGATCGCAATAATTCAGCAGTTTCTTCCTGTGTTCCTGAAAAATTAACCCGCACACTATTTTGGCTGTGTATTACCTCCCACTCTTGTACCAAAGGATAATTTTTTAGTTCTCTCACCAATACATCTATGTTGCCCAAAGTTGAGATAAAAATTTGCTGTCGGGCTAAACGTTGATAAAGTGTTTGCAGTGAAGCACTTTCTACGAGAAAGCCTAGTTCCATAATGCCCACGGAAGTACATAACTCTGCTAAGTCGCTGAGAACATGGGAAGAAATTAATATTGTCATCCCAGCTTCTCGCAAAGCTTTGATAATTTCCCGAAACTGCATCCTCGCAATGGGATCAAGTCCAGAAACCGGCTCATCTAAAAGTAGTAAAATCGGTTCATGGATAATAGTCCGTGCTAAACTCAGACGCTGTTTCATCCCTCGTGATAGGGTAGAAATCATGCTGTTGCGTTTATTACCAAGTTGGATCAGTTCTAAAACTTCATGTAAGCGTTGGGTGCGGCGCGGTTGCCGTAAGCGGTATAAACGAGCAAAATAATCTAAGTAGTCCCAGACGGTTAAATCTTCATACAGTGGGTAGTCGTCGGGTAAGTAACCAAGATGACGCTTGAGGGTGGGGTTGCTGTGATCACGTAGTAAGCGATCGCCATTAATATAAATCTCACCCGTAGTAGGTTCTTCAGCAGCGGCTAACATCCGAATTAGGGTTGTTTTACCAGCGCCATTAGGACCTATTAATCCGTAAACTTCGCCCATCTGAATTTCTAAGTCCACATCATTGACAGCAACGTGGCGTTCAAATTGTTTAGTTAGTCCAGTGGTGCGAATTGCTATTTCTTTTACCATAGCTGCTGGGGTGCGGCTTGTGTTTAACAGTTAAGCTAACCTGTTTCTACAGCAGTTATAACTCTCGTTTCGGAAATTGAAACTGGGATGAGGTTTTTTTGGTATTTAGGTATAAATTATCGCTGGTATTAAAATTACTCTTAAATATATTTTTTTACTATTTTTAAGTAATATTACAAATATTAAATAAATCTAGCCAATCTCCAATACGGAAAGAATAAACTAATAAAAAACTACTTATAACAGAGTTATAAGAATATACGTTAACATCTACCCTAATTTAATTTATGCGAAGCGAAAATTTACAAGAGCTAATTAAAGAACAAGAGGGGCTAAAGCTAGATTTCAAACGAGAGTTACATAAACTTTATCACCATGATAAAGATTATAGAAAAAAGCAAAGGGATGAATTTATTAGAGATATCTTGTCATTAACTAATGGCAATTTCGGTACTGCGGACAAAATCGGATATTTAATTATAGGGGTTGGGGATGAATTAAAAACTGATGGTACAAGAGATTTATTTAATGTCGAGCGTATATTAAATCCCAAACAAATTCTGCAAAGGGTGAATTATGCCTGCTATCCACCAATACCAGATATTCATTGTGAAAGTGTCAAATTGGATGGTAACAATATTTTTTTAATTTCTATACCTCCCAGTCCTCATTTACATAGAACGACTAGAGAGCTAATAACACCTAGTTCCAGCTATCCAGCAGGAACTACATTTATAAGACGTAATGAAGAAATATATCCTGCTACTACAGAAGAATGTGACGTTATTTTAAAAGAGAAAGAAAAAGTATTTTCAATTTCAATGAGGCGTAAAATTTATGACAATATACCACATAGTAATATAGTTAGTTTTTTAGGAAGAGAAGAAGAAGTTAAAAAATTGTATGAGCTTACTAATCAACATGATACTGTAGCTATTGTTGGTATGTCAGGGGTTGGTAAGACAGAATTAGCAAATCAATTTGTAAGGCAGCACCTAAATACTTTGGGTGATAATTATGGAGGTGTTTGCTGGATCAAGGCGAAAAATGGTGACGCAGGACTTCAGATAGTTAGTTTTGCTCGTAGTGTTTTAGGATTAAACCCACCAGAAGATTTTGAATTAATTGATAAACTACAATATTGTTGGCGAAATTGGCCATCTGGAAAAGTATTTTTAGTATTTGACGATATTTCCAACTACAAAACACAGATTAAACCTTATTTACCACCTACATCTTCATCCTTTAAGGTTTTGCTGACAGCACGTGAAAATTTGGGAAGAGGTATAGTATCTTTGAGGCTTGATGAACTCAAACGAGAAGCTGCATTAAAATTATTAGAATCTTTAATTGATGATCAAGAAAGATTTAAAAATGAGTTTGAGATAGCTGAACAAATTTGTAAATGGTTAGGCTATTTACCTTTAGCTATAGAGCTAGTAGGAACTTATCTATGGAAACATACTAATTTGCCTCTTACAAGAATGTTATCACTACTAGAGCAAAAAGGATTAGAACATAAAGTCTTTAAAGAAAATGACGAAACATTAAATGCTCCATTAGGTTTAAATGCTGTCTTTGAAGTGAGTTGGGAGAATTTAACTTCATTAGCCCAACAATTAGGCTTTATGCTATCTTTATTTGCTCAAGCAGATATTCCTTGGTGGCTGATTCAACAAGCATACAATCATCTTCAATTATCGGAAGATGAAGAAACTGAACAGGAAAAATTAGAAGAGGCAAGATTAGATTTATTAAGTTGCCATCTTTTGCAGTTTTCTGGAAATGATACTTATCATTTACATCCCCTTATTCGTAAATTTTTTAAGATGAAGCAAGGCAACTTACAGCAGGTAAATGACATACAGATAGGCTTTGTACAGGGAATGGTATCAGTCGGATATCAAATTACACAACCTCTCAGTCGCCAACAAGTTAATGTATTTACTCCTGCTATACCTCATTTGTTAGAAGTAGCTCAAGACAAAAATTTGAGGGGATTAATTAAAGATGATGATTTTCTTGTTATTTTTTCTGGATTAGGAATTTTTTATAAGAACCAAGGTTTTTATCATCTAGCAGAAACTTGGTTTGCGTCAGGGTTATCTCTTACTCAGGAGCATTTTGGAACAAACAATCTTCTTGTAGCAAGTAGCCTGAATAATTTAGCTGTTATCTATGAACTTCAAGGGCGATACCAGGAGGCTGAATCACATTATATTCAAGCTTTAAAAATTAGAAAAAAGCTATTAATTAATACACATCCTGACCTAGCAACTAGCTTCAGTAATTTAGGAGATTTGTATCGTTCTCAAGGGCGATATGAAGAATCTAAACCTCTATTACTGCAATCTTTAAAAATTAGAAAGTATGTATTTGGAGACATACATCCTGAAGTTGCAACCAGTCTCAATAATTTATCATCTTTTTACTATGCTCAAGGTCTTTATAGAGAAGCAGAACCATTATTGTTGCAATCAT
This sequence comes from Anabaena sphaerica FACHB-251, assembly GCF_014696825.1. Lineage (NCBI taxonomy): Bacteria > Bacillati > Cyanobacteriota > Cyanophyceae > Nostocales > Nostocaceae > Anabaena > Anabaena sphaerica. The sequence continues at coordinate 66,786 of NZ_JACJQU010000023.1, forward strand.
TGAAAATAGTCAAAAAATTAAATGGTAATAATCATCCTGAAGTCGCAACTAAACTCAATAATTTAGCTAGTATCTACCAGTTTCAAGGGCGTTACAATGAAGCAGAGCCAGTATTTCTGCAAGCTATAGAGATTGACAAACAGTGGTATGGTTTAGAACATCCTGAAGTCGCAACAGACTTAAATAATTTGGGACTTTTTTACCATGTTCAAGGTAATTATAAAAAGGCAGAATCTCTGCTTGTTGAATCCTTAGAAATTCAACAAAATTGTAAGGGTAAAGATCATCCTGATGTGGCGACTACTCTAAACTGTTTAGCTACTCTTTACCGAGAACAAAATCGCTATAATGAAGCTGAGGCTATGTTTTTGCAGGCTTTAGAAATTGATAAACGCTATAAGGCAGAAGCACATCCTGATATTATTAATGACCTCAATGGTCTTGGCAATGTTTATTTAGATCAACGCCTTTTTGATAAGGCTGAATCTCTATACTTAAAAGCATTAGAACTAGCTCGTTTAACAGGGGAATATCAACCCAATATGGTAGCTAGTTTAAAAAATCTTTCTCTTCTGTATTATTACCAAGATAGACATAAAGAAGCTGAACCACTAATGTTACAAGCATTTAAAATTTGTAAAATGCTGCTTGGCTCGAACCATCCTGAGACTGTTGATTGTTACCAAGGACTTAACATGATTCGTCATAAAATAGATAGCGCCACAAGCGCAAACTCATCTAGGTATGATCTAGATGGAAACAAAAGTAAAAATACTAACAAGCCCAAAAAATTCTGGGATTTATAGAAATTGTAAAAATAAATTCGTCATTCATCAATTTATATCAACGGAGAGGGGGAGATTCGAACTCCCGGAAGCTTTCACTTCACCTGATTTCAAGTCAGGCGCATTCGACCACTCTGCCACCTCTCCAAATTACTTGTCAGAATTGTGAAATACAAAAACTGACAAATAACATCATAACATATAATTACAGAATTGGCACTACTGAAAGAGAAGAATTATAAAAAATTTCCTCAGCAGCCACCTGGAAGTCCTTACCCACCCAAACGAGAGAAGCTTTTGTTACCACACCCCCCTCTAGGTCAACCAGGGAAAAATTCCGCAGTTTTACGCCATTTTCTTCGACAATTCGGGGTACAGTAGCGGCATTTAAATAAATTGTTCCCTCTGGACTTCTAAAAACAGCCTTCCTTTGCAGCTTTTTAGTATGGCGCAGAGTGCGGTGCATATGACCAAAAGTGACTAGGGAAACAGTTTTCTTCATGTTGAGACTTTGAGAAATCGCTTCTGCTAAATCTGGATCACCAAAATCACCACCGATAGGATGCCAATCTTTTCCACAGGGGTCTTCAGGGCGATCGCCTAAACCACTCGGTCCATTGTGTCCTAGAAAAATAATATTTTCACAAGTAACGCTTTTCACCACTTGCACGATTTTATCTGCGGACTCCTCCAGACTAGAGACACCATACCGTTCTTTACAGATATCAGCAAATCTCCATTCTGGTCCACCCCAGGTAAAAGGACGACCACCCACTACAGTTAAATTCCAATCTGGAAAATCCAACTTACCATAACCGACTTGGGCAGATCCTAATAAATCGAGTTGTTCCTGTACCCAGTCTTCCTTAGTGCGGTCGTAGGGACACTTTTTCCGTCCCCATTCAGTAGCAGTGTACCATGCGTCGTGGTTGCCCATTACCGCTGCTTTGGGAATATCCAGGGAAGCGATCGCTCTGACCACATCCACTGACTCATTCCCGAAATCTCCGACAAACAGCACCAAATCAACACCCAGATGCTTGAGTGCTATACCGTCTTCTACTTCCCATTGGTCGTGAACATCGCCAATTACAGCAATTTTGAGGGTTATTGATTGAGTTTTCTGACTTGTCATGCCACTTTAAAAAGCCGTATATCTCCAGGATATGAAACTCTACCGGATTTGGACATAAATTGCCCACATCAACCGTCTACTATTTTTGGTAAAAACTACTATAATTGAATCCACAAGGTAATATAATTTTACAAAAAAGCAGTTCTTAATTGTGTTTACAACTACACTGGCTCGACCACAGGGTACACTACCACTAGATTTATTTGCCGCTATTGAGGATCTAAAAACAGAACTCAACGCGGTGATATTAGCGCATTACTATCAAGATCCAGATATACAGGATATTGCAGATTTTATTGGCGATTCTTTACAATTAGCAAGAGCAGCAGCACAGACCAATGCAGATGTGATTGTATTTGCTGGTGTTCACTTTATGGCAGAAACAGCAAAAATCCTCAATCCTGATAAATTGGTGCTGTTACCAGATTTAAATGCTGGTTGTTCTTTAGCTGATAGTTGTCCTCCAGATCAGTTTGCAGCTTTTAAAGCCGCACACCCAGATCATCTAGTAATTTCTTACATTAATTGCTCTGCCGAAATCAAGGCCATGAGCGATATTATCTGCACCAGTTCCAACGCTGTGAAAATTGTCCAGCAAATACCCAAAGAACAGCCGATTATTTTCGCTCCAGACCGGAACTTGGGACGGTATGTGATGGAACAAACAGGACGGGATATGCTGTTATGGCAAGGTAGCTGCATTGTCCATGAGACATTTTCGGAAAAGAAAATTGTTGAGTTAAAAATCACACATCCACAAGCGGAAGCGATCGCTCATCCAGAATGTGAAACCAGCGTTTTACGTCATGCCAACTATATTGGCTCTACAGCGGCTTTACTTAATTATTGTCAAAAAAGCCCTAGCCAGGAATTTATCGTGGCTACAGAGCCAGGAATCATTCACCAGATGCAAAAATTAGCACCGGGTAAACACTTTATTCCTGCACCACCACAGAATAACTGCAATTGTAACGAATGTCCGTTTATGCGGTTAAATACCCTAGAAAAGCTGTACTTAGCCATGAAAAACCGCACCCCGGAAATTACCATGTCAGAGGATATCCGTCTGGCTGCACTGCGACCAATGCAACGGATGTTAGAAATGAGTGTTTAAGAGGAATTCAAGGAGTATGGCTAACGCCACGCTTCGCTATCAGGAGTTCAGGAAAAAGAAGGTAGAAGGCAGAAGTTCTCTAATTTACTTTTGCCTCTTCCCTATTCCCTCTTCCCTGATCCCATCTTTTCTGCTTCTTGCTGTCCTGCCTTACTATATTCCCTGTATAACTTAGTGCGAATTTGTGCCTCTTGATAGCGGCTATGACTGGGCGGAACCTGATTCATTAAATCAGAAGCCCTTTGCCATTTAGCGGCTAATTCCAACCACTGAGTTGAAGTTGTAGCTGTTTTACCAGCAGCAGAGGCTTGATTCGCAAGTCTCACAGCATCTGCAAATGTGTCATGAGATGTATCATTTGCAGGTTGAGCAGGACTTTTTTTTGCAGCAGAGGACGATACTTGTGATTTAACCTCACTTGCTGTTTTCACAGATGAAGAGATTTGTAATGGTATAAGATTTTTGATGGTATTACCTAAACGTTCATCAAACAACCCAGCTAGGAAAAGCAATGCACACAAACTAACAGACCCAATGATCAGCTTGTTGGTTGCATCCTTGTGTTTATCCTTATTGGTTAGTAAAGATTGAGCTTTAGGTAAAATGGGTTTTCCAAATTCAGTATAGGCGGCTGTGATATCTTGAATTAATCGCTGGAAAATACTAGGCTGAGATAAGGTAATTTCTTGTGACCAAAGTAATTGATTTTCGCTCTCGCGGTTAATTTCCTCCAACCACAGTAACTGCTCTTCCCGAACAATGCGACTGTTGATATTAACTTTGCGTATGTTACGCGGTGCGATAGAATCCAAAATTTCCTGGATTTTCTGCACCAGCGTAGATTGCTCAAGCTGCTCTACCTTAGCCGCCTCACACAACAGTTGTAATACACCATCAGCAAAAATCGCTCTAGTTCTGACACCAGACATAACTAGCCTTTCGTTCAATACCTGAATAATCGCAGCAACGCTGCCCTGGTGAGCTTGCCAAGCGATATCGTTTATCTGATCTACCATTTGAGATTTAGTGATAGCTCTTGCACCCTGACCTGTTAACTGACTCATTAATTTAGGACTCTATTCTCACGAACTTCACCTAGTCTAAAATTGTATGAGTAAATAGAATAAGTTGCCAGATAAAATTACAGCCCCATATTAAAAATCACCATCACATCTGGAGACAGACAAACAAAAGCCCCCTCTAAATAAACCAATAGAGGAGGCTTTTGAAAAAAATAAACCTGGCATCGAGCTATTTTGGCGTGGGGCAACCCCCAGACTATCGTTGCCGCAGCGGCGTTTCACCTCTGAGTTCGGGAAGGGATCAGTGTGGTTC
>NZ_JACJQU010000024.1 GCF_014696825.1 Anabaena sphaerica FACHB-251
TATTGCATTCTGGCTAATTTGTGTTCATACTTTTTATAACTTTTTGCTCCATCAAATATTTCTGTTGTTGATAATGTGGCTAAATGATTTATTCCTAAGTCTACTCCGACAAACTCTTGTTTTTTAAGGGTTTGACTTGTTTCTACTTCTATTTTCCAGGAGATAAACCATCGGTCAGCTTGTTTGCTAATTGTGACTGATTTGGGTTTATATCCAAAAGGTAAAATCTCATAAGTTTTTAACCATCCAATTATCGGAACTTTTGCTTTTTTATGGTCAATATGAATTGCACCATCTAAAGTAAAAGAATCATGTCTACCTTTTTTCTTAAAGTTAGGAAACCCTTTAACTTTCTTGAAAAAAGATTTAAAGGCATCTGACAAATATCTTAATGCGTACTGAGGAGCGCATTTTGATACGTCATAATACCAAGGATGGGTAAATTTAACTGCTGCTACTAACCATTTATGTAAATCTATGGCTGTGGGAAATTTAATTTTGTCTTCAGGATTAAGTTTGTTATGTATGAGAACCTGTTGACATAATGCTAACAAGCGTGTCTGGCTACTCCTGCGTGTTGTACCAGTAGTAGACGTTGTTGCTTGTTTACCTTGAGTTCGGTCTTGAATCCTAGTAGCATGATTGTATTTTACAGCCAAATCCCAATACAGTCACAATAACTGATGACTTTGGCTGGGAGCATAAGTGCGTAATTGGTACTAATTGTTAGCTTTTGGGCTACTGTTAATTAACCCTTCCCCAAGGAGTATCTATCGGTGCAGCCAGATTTAGTAGGCTTAGAAATTAGCAAAGGTGAATTAAAACGCTTAACTGGCTTTGACACAGAAGACGTATTTCGTCCTTCAATTATGGCAGACAAGCAAAAGCGCATCGGCTTTTTTATTAATGAAGCCTTAACCGCTTTAGCACTGACACCGATTATTGTTGGCTTTATTTATGCTTTTATAATTTTGCCCACATTGGGATCTTCCAATATATTGGGCGTTATTTTATTGATTATTGTACCTATGGCCGTAGTTTTGGGGCGTTGGCGTAGCCCGTCGTAGACATCGCTCTGGAGAAAATTCACCTGTCCCCACGCACTCACCATACTCCTAGACGAAGTTGATAAATATCATGCGGTAGTCCAAGCTATAGATATTAACGATCCACTCGCGACCTCTGGCAACTCCCAAAGTAACATTAAAGACAGGAAGCAAATCCTAGCCGCACTGCAACTGATTAGAGAAGATTTAGTTCGCGCCTTAAAAAGTGAGCCTATTTTGCGCGATAATAAAAAACTGCTTGCTAACATCCAAGAGTTACTTGTAAATAACTTAGCCAATTTGCAAAGCTTACAAGTTAGTTCTCAAGCTGGGGAATATGCTCAACTTCTAAATCAATCATTGCAGATTGCTTTAGATGTGCAAGCAGAACTCAGAAAATTGCCGAAAGTCTAATTTAAATTTCCTAAAAAATAAATGAATAACCAACCCAAAATAATTGTTTTAGATGATGATCCGACCGGTTCTCAAACCGTTCACAGTTGCTTATTATTAATGCGCTGGGATGTGGAAACATTACGGTTAGGCTTAAAAGATGATGCCCCAATTTTCTTTATTTTAACTAATACTCGTTCTCTCACCCCAGAAGATGCGGCAAATGTAACTAGAGAAGTTTGTCATAATTTAAAAATCGCCTTAGCAGCAGAACAAATAGACGATTTTCTTGTAGTTAGTCGTTCTGACTCTACCTTACGCGGTCATTATCCCATAGAAACCGATGTCATCGCCGAAGAACTCGGACCTTTTGATGCTCATTTTCTCGTACCCGCATTTTTTGAAGGTGGGAGAATTACCCGCGACAGCATCCATTATCTAATTATTGATGGTGTTCCTACTCCCGTACACGAAACAGAATTTGCTCGTGATTCCGTCTTTAGTTACAATTACAGCTATCTGCCCAAGTACGTAGAAGAAAAAACCAAAGGACGCATCAAGGAAGATACTGTCACCAGATTTTTACTTGCAGATATCCGTGCTGGAAGTTTAGAACCCTTACTGCAACTTCATGATAATCAGTGTGGGGTAGTTGATGGAGAAACCCAAGCGGATCTCAACACCTTTGCTGTAGATATATTAACAGCCGCAAGTCAAGGAAAACGCTTTTTATTCCGTTCCGCTGCTAGTATATTAACAGCTTTAGCGGCTTTACCCCCCCAACCCATCGCTGCTGAAAATATGGCAGAATATGTGCGTGGTGGTAAACCGGGTGCAGTGATTGTTGGTTCCCACGTGAAAAAGACAACTCAACAGTTAGAATCACTGTTAACAGTTGAGGGAACGGTAGGGATAGAAGTTAACGTGGGTAGATTACTTGATGATGGAGTGAATGAATCTGCTAAACTGCTAACCGAGATTCTCCAAAGAGTCGAGGAAGTACATAACGCAGGTAAAACACCAGTTGTTTACACCAGCCGACAGGAATTGACTTTTAAAGATGTTAAAACCAGGTTAGACTTTGGGGCAACAGTTTCGGCTTTGCTGATGGATATTGTGAAGGGTTTACCAGCTGATATAGGATTTTTAATCAGCAAGGGGGGTATTACTTCTAACGATGTCTTGAGTACCGGACTGTCTTTGACTTCAGCCGGGTTACTAGGTCAAATTTTAGCCGGTTGTTCAATGGTAATTACACCATCTGATCATCCTCAGTTTCCTAACCTGCCAGTGGTATTGTTTCCCGGTAATGTCGGTGATGCTGATGCCTTGGCTACAAGTTATCAAAGATTGACTACAAAATAAATTTGTCAGTCACAGAAGACAAGAGGCAAGAGTTATTAATTTTGACTTTTGACTTGATTTTTCCCAATTCCCAATTCCCAAGCAAGAATGAATTCTGATTCTACTCAATCACAAAAAGATTTGGAAATGGAGCCAAATTCTGCACTTCCTGATGCAGAATCTAGCTCTAAGCCAGCAGATGAGATAGAGAAAAAAATTGCCAATCCTGTTGATAAAGAGGTAGATCCTATTGTTGATGATGCAGATAGTAATTCTATTATCCCTAATGGGGAGTTAAATTCTGTTCTTGTCTATTTACAAGCTAATTCATCTGGGAATGTAGACTCTAATTCTGAAGCTAAGTCTGAAGTTAAGAATATAGAAGAATCTAATTCTGACTTGATGGATTTGAACAGCGATGAGTTAGGATTACCAGAACAAAATATCAACAGTAATATTCAGGTTCAGTTAAAAACAGAGGAGGGAAGACTGTTATTAATTTTGCCAACTGAATCTCAAGTACCTGCTTCCGACTTCAGTTGGTCCGAGATTTGGCAACAAATGAGGCAGCGTCTCAATGGAAGCGATCGCTTGCGGACACCTAATACTATAGTACATCTAGTAGCAAAAGACCGCTTATTAGACAGTAGACAACTACAAGACCTGGCAGAAACATTAAGTCAAATCAAACTTCAGTTAAAATCGGTGGCCACGAGTCGCAGACAAACAGCGATCGCCGCTTGTACATTGGGTTATTCTGTCGAACAAGTACAGCTACAAACATCCTTGACTGCCGATCTCCAAGCTACTCCCGAACCTCTAGCAGATGCCCTCTATCTAGAGATGACAGTCCGATCTGGTGGAGAAATTCGTCATCCCGGCACGGTGATTATTTTCGGAGATATCAATCCTGGTGGTATTGTAGTTGCAGATGGAGATATTCTAGTTTGGGGTCGTCTGCGGGGGGTGGCTCATGCTGGTGCTGGGGGAAATCGTGAATGTCTAATTATGGCTTTGCAAATGGAACCAACCCAACTGCGAATAGCTGATGCAGTTGCTAGAGCGCCTGAGAAATCATTGACACAATTCTTTCCTGAAGTGGCGCATATAACACCCCAAGGAATCCGCATCGCCAAAGCTACTGATTTTTCTCGCACTCAGTTAAGTAAGATTAATCAGAGTCTCTAATATAATATTCCACCAACCCTAATCGAGTGCATTCCTGTTATGAGTCGTATTATTGTAATTACCTCCGGTAAAGGAGGAGTGGGTAAAACCACGGTTTCCGCAAATTTGGGTATGGCTTTGGCCAAAATAGGCCGACAAGTGGCCTTAGTTGATGCGGATTTTGGTCTGAGAAATTTAGATTTGCTACTAGGACTAGAAAACCGCATCGTTTATACAGCGGTAGAAGTTTTAGCTAGAGAGTGTCGTTTAGACCAAGCTTTGGTTAAAGATAAGCGGCAACCTAATCTGGTACTGCTACCAGCTGCCCAAAATCGCACCAAAGATGCCGTCACTCCCGACCAAATGAAATTGCTAGTAAATGCACTAGCGCAAAAATACCAGTATGTGGTGATTGATAGCCCCGCAGGTATTGAAATGGGGTTTAAAAATGCGATCGCCCCAGCTAAAGAATCCCTCATTGTCACCACCCCAGAAATTTCCGCAGTTCGTGACGCTGACCGGGTAGTAGGGTTGCTGGAAGCACAAGGTGTCAAAAAGATTCATTTAATAATTAACCGGATTAGACCTGCAATGGTGCGGGCAAATGATATGATGTCTGTGCAGGATGTTCAGGAACTTCTCGCCATCCCCTTAATTGGGGTAATCCCTGACGACGAGCGTGTTATTGTTTCTACCAACCGTGGGGAACCTTTAGTATTATCAGAAACTCCTTCTTTAGCGTCCATAGCCTTTGAGAACATTGCTCGTAGATTAGAAGGGGAAACTGTCGAATTTCTTGAGCTTGACTCACCCAACGACAACATCTTTTCCCGCTTGCGGAAGTTGTTGTGGACAAAGATTGTTTAACTCATTTTCCAGTCTCCGCCTTACACCTAGTTGCAATGATCCTTGAACTTTTAGAAAAACTTTTTGTTCGCACACCAGACACCAGTCGTACCCAAGTTAAACGTCGTCTGCAAGTAGTAATAGCCCACGACCGCGCTGACTTAGACCCCCAAACCTTGGAAAAAATGCGCCAGGAAATCCTAGCAATTGTTTGTCGCTATGTAGAAATTGAGACAGACGGCTTGGAATTTTCCCTAGAAAGCAACCAACGCACAACAGCTTTGATTGCTAATTTACCTATCCGCCGGGTAAAGGAAGCTACATCTGATTTGGAAGACAGTAGTGATACATCTATTGAGGTTTGATCTCTAGGGTGGGTTAGGTGCATTGTTTAATTATGTTACTAAACAAAAGAATTACTTTTGCGCTTTAACCCACTTATCAGGATTTACAGAATTTATGTTGGAGTTGGGTATTTCTGATAGTCGGTTTTTCAGCTTTTTTTGCTTCAAGACTTGACAAGATGCGTAAACTTATTTACTCTTATGTTATGAGTGGAAATCTGTGCGCGCATATATAGTAGGATTTTGAATTATCAACATCATTATTTTCATCCACATCCAAAAAATCTTCAAATCCTGTACATTGAAAGTTGTATTTGTCTGAATCAGGATATCCAGGATTTAAGGATTTATGGCTTTAGCTTGCGTGACGACGTAGGAGTCATACGCCACGCTGCGCGAACAGGATGGTAATTTTTAGATGGTTTGTTGGTGATGAAATTTGCATTTGTCTGATAGCGTAGCGTGGCGCAAGCCATATCAGGATATCCATGATTAGGGGAGAAATGAGCAACGGATACTGTTGGCGAATGTAATACATATTTGTATTTTTAAGTATTACGTAAGCTCAAACTTTTAATCTGTGGTTGCGGCTTTTAGTTGTAACACATTTGTTGGTGAGTTTGTAACACTTTCGCCAACAGTATCTACGCTATATTTACCCCTTATTGCGAAATAATGAGCGCACTGTAGCGACCAATACCTACATTACCTCGATAAGGCATATAGTCAGGGTCTCCTGCATCAGTGGGATAAGCTTCGGTGTGATAGCCTGAATGATTCTCAAAATCAGGACTGTAGCCTTTCCAGTCACTGTTAAAGCGCACCCACCATATTCCTCCTTGGGGAAACCCAATGCTGTAGCTATCGTAAGCTTGATTGCTCATATTAACGACAACTATGACATCATCTCCAGAACCACCATTTTCCCAGCGGTGAAAAGCAATAACTTTGTCTTTGTCGTTGACATGATGGACGTGTACGTTCTGTCCTCGCAAGCCTCGGGTATTGTTATCCCAATTGCGTCGGAGATGAATTAAGTCTTTATATAGGTTATATATCCCTGGATATTTAGAGAGATTATCCCAATCAAGTGGAACATTATCTTTCCAAGCACCTTGTTCCAGGAATTCTTGTCCTTGGAAAATCATCGGAATACCAGGTGAAGTCAAAGCAAACACAGATGCTAAAGTAGAGCGTTTTTTTGCATAGAAGCTATCTGGTTGATTCTCATCTATTCTATTGGGAAGACGCTTTTTGCGATTAATATCAGCGACTTCATCATGGTTTTCGCTATAGATTACCCGCTTGAAGGCATCCGTATCAAAGCGGTGTAAAATTGCATTCTGCACGTCAATTATATTACGGGAATTGTCAAGTGGACTAACTAAGGCATTGTAAATAGGCCAGTAGAATGAACTGCCCCACTGAGAGTTAAAACCCGCGCCTCCTGCGCCTGTATCTTTAGTAATCCATTCGTTGTTTTGTAAATCTTCGGCAATGCAGATTTTCCAGGGCTGTTTGTTATTTTTATCGTTGTTTATCCACTGCATTAAACCCCATCCTTCAGGAATATCATTCCTGGGGTCGTTATTATTTCCTTTGGCATTTCTGATATTTACAGTGGAATCAAATCGCCAGCCATCAAGTTGATATTCCTCTAGCCACATTAAGGCATTATCTCGAATAAAGTGGCGTACCTCCTCTCTACCAAAATCAGGGCGGGGACCAAAAGGAGTATCAGCACGCCAATCGTTGTATAAGTAGATACCGCCATATTCTCCTTGATACCAGCCATCAAAGCGCCAAAGACTCGGAAATACCTGCTCATAAAGACCGGAATCAAAATGGTTATAGACCACATCTAAGATGATAGCAATGCCTTTATCATGAGCAGCCATCACAAATTTTTTAAAGTCTTCTGGTGAACCGTAGCTACTTTCAATATCAAAAGGTAGATTGGGGTTGTATCCTAAAGATGTTTTAGTTGGGAAGTCAACAATTGGCAGAAGTTCAATGGCATTGATTCCCAGGTCTTTGAGGTAATCCAATTTGGCAATTATGCTAGTGAAAGTTCCTAGCTGCTCTTCATCAGAATTAACAGAACTTGCCTGAATAAGATTGTAGAAAATTCCTGGTAATTTCTTACCTTTACGAGCATTGAAAGAACTGACGTGTAGTTCGTAGATAACTAATTCATTCCAGGCTGGCATGGTGAAATGATGATTGCCCCAATCAAAAGGAGCTTTGATTTCAACTTTGCCTATATCATTCGGATTAGTAGTGTTATCACGAGGATCTATTACGTGCTTGCCATAGGGATCTGCACGTCTGAGGATTTGGTTCTTAAAGTGCAGTACATAGCGATAGTAATCATCTGGTTTAGCTCCTGAAACATCTACTGACCAATATCCATTGCTTTCAGATGCTAAGGGAGTTTCTGTTGGAGACCAATTATTAAAGTCTCCTTCTACGTAAACCTGTGATGCAAATTTTGCCCAAACTCTGAAGGTAGTCCCACCATCGTAAACAATTGCTCCCATTCCATTACGAGTAGACGGGTGGAAGGAAGATGAAGTGATAACATCTGGTTGAGTGATTGCTGTGACCATTATTATTAACTCCTTAAAAACGACTACTTAATTGATCATTAAGAGGTTTATCTAATTTTATGTGAAGTTCTCTAACAAAAAGTTATTGAAAAAACGCCAAAGCAAATCTGATCGTTATTATCTGATAATTTCATTTTTTAAAGATTTAACTTAGCTTTTGACATAATTCCCCAATGTTATTTATATTTTTGATGTTTAAAAAGAGGATAATCGCAGAATCAACCAGCATAATAACACCCATATTTTTATTCCTCGTACAAGTTGCTTTTTTCACAAATTTATTAAGAATCTATTGGTTTTTGTGTGAAACCACATACTCCCCCAGTGGTAAACCAGTATTCCCAACTTCCACCCGAAGCAATTGACCAGTTATTGAGGTCAAAGTGTCCACTACCTTCTGGAGTTCCTGAAATTTTATAGACTTTAACAGCTTGTCCATTATTATTCCAAATTAAAGGCAAACCTGGTTTTATTTGTTCTGGTGCAGCATCATTAGTTTGCAGAAAATAGGCATATTGACCTTCTTTTGTACCATTCCCAAACACCTGAGCGATTCCTTTATCATCAATGGCAACAAATGCACCTTCTTCTAAACCAATTCCCAAAGCCGGAAGTTGATTGCCTTTTTCATGAACAACTCTAGATAGAAATCCAAAAAGTCTCCCATATCTGGGTTCAGGATGCTCTTTATCAATCCGGTTTAAGTGGGTGTCTGTAATTACATTTTTGAAAATGGGAACTTTAATGAAGTCACTGTAATAAATATCTTTTGTATTGTGATGGAAGGGATTATTTAAAATTTCTGAACTCAGCACACCTTGATGAGCAGGTGCATAATAATAGTCGCCTAGAATAGCCATGCCAGCACTAGTGCCAGCAATCGGCACTTTTTTTTGATTAATTAAGTAATTAATTGCTTCTTCTATACCAGAACCTTCCCAAAAATCTTCATAATCATTCTGATCTCCACCGGCTATAAATAACGCATCGGCATCGCGGATGTATTGCATAACTTGTGGATGATTAGCTGCTTCACGGCTGTTGATAGCAAGTTCAGCCGATGAACTGATAAAATTTCTATAATGATTACAAATCCAAGTAGCTTGTCTGCCAATTCTGGGTGAGCGCAGAACAAGATAATCTCCCCTATCTAATCGTTTGAGAAACCATCGTGTAGCTGAATCTTCTCCAGATGTTTCCCCTTCTGCACCGCCAATTAGCAGAATACAAGAAGTTGGTTTTGGCAATTTGCTATTAACGGTTCCACATTCGCAAATATAGTCAATTTCATCAATATTATCGGGAAATACAGAAACTGTAAATTGTTTGCTCATAAAGATTCTACTTATTCCTATGTATTGTTAATTTTTCGTCTTTTTTTTAGCACACAATACTATATATGTGATTAGTAATGCAAGATGTGACACGAAACTACTTGTTGGGTTGCTAATCAAGCAATATCTACTTCTTTATTCGAGACATTTAAGCTTTTGAGTTTAAAGCTTAAACAACCAATAATAAGTATTATTATTCAGGAATTCATAGACCTTAAGATATAACTTGCAACTACTAAGCAAGTTATATATATACCAATACCTTGTCCATTTTCTGTAGGTTGGGTTAAGCGACAGCGCAACCCAAGGCATTTGTTGGGTTTCATGCTTCAAACCAACCTACAAATCAGGGATTTTTCCAACTTGGACAAGGTATTGATATACATGACTTATTTTTTTTTAATTAGAAGTAAATAGCCATTAAAAGTTGAAAAAACTTGCTCCAGAAACCTTTTGTTAATTTTCATCGAAATTTAGGAAGAATCTCACTTGTAACAGATGATGGAAGTCAAATCTGACAGAATGTGGTGTCTTAAAAAGCAATATGCTGGCTTTAGTAATAAATACTCCTACTGGCAGAAGTTAGTAACAATTATTTAAGCGTACAACTGAGTGATGATTACCAGCAACGCTGCTAATAAATTGTGGGGAGTCGCTCTTATATTGCACGAAATTGTAGTTGGGGTAAGCTTTTGTTCAATTGTTTGAGCTTTTCACTCTTTTTGCAAAAAATGGCAGGTTTCGATTTATGTTTTCAAAAGATAACTGTTACTTGGTTGCCGCTTCACCAGAACTCCGAGCCAGATTTCTCCACACTAAAGAATTATTGCAGGCAGGAGACGAATTGCCTGACGTAGCAACAATTGATGTTCTTGATTTGCGAACTTTCAGCTTAATTAGCAGTAGACGCAAACGCATCCATACGACAACTGGAGAACTGGCTCCAGTTGTTGGTACAAGAAGAGCTTTAGTACTTTTGGTAGATTTCTCAGATAATAAGGCTACTCAAAACCAACAACACTATGCAGATATGCTGTTTTCTAGTAGCAACGATGGTACAGTGAGCTTGAAAGATTTTTACTGGGAAGCTTCTTACCACAAACTGACAGTAACTGGTGAGGTCAGTGGTCAGGGAGGAGCTACAAATGGTTGGTATCGCGCTCCAAGACCATACTCCTATTACACCAACAATGATTTTGGCACGGGTTTTTATCCACAAAATTCTCAAAAGCTAGTGGAAGATTTAGTGGATTTAGCAGACCCATTTGTGAATTTCGCCAACTACGACAATGATGGCGATGGAATTGTCGATGCTCTATTCATTGTTCATGCGGGTTCTGGAGCAGAAGTTACTGGTGACAAAAATAATATCTGGTCGCATAAGTGGGAAATTTCACCAAAGACTGTGGATGGCGTAAAGGTTCAAAGCTACAGCATTGAACCTGAAGACGGAAAAATTGGTGTATTTTGTCATGAATTAGGACACGTATTTGGATTACCAGATTTGTATGACACTGACTACAGTTCATCTGGTACTGGTGATTGGGATTTGATGGCTGCTGGAAGTTGGAATAATGGTGGACAAACACCAGCCCACCCAACTGCTTATTGTAAAGTTAAACTCGGATGGGTAAAACCCGTAACAATCTTCAATAGCCAACAAAATGTCACTATTAAACCCTATGCTACTAATGATGGACAAATCTACAAACTGCCAATCAAAGACATTAACAGTAAGGAATATTTCCTACTTTCAAATCGTCAGAAAAAAGGATTTGATGGCTACTTGCTAGGTGAAGGTCTAATCATTGAGCATATAGATGAAAACAAAACTGGTAATACCAACGATACTCACTACCTAGTTGATATTGAACAGTGTGATGGTAAACTAGACCTGAATAAGGGTGCTAACCGTGGAGATGCTAACGATCCATTCCCTTGTGGTATGAACAGTTCTTTTACGGCAAACACTACACCCAGCAGTAAAGCATACGATGGTTCTGATTCAGAGATTGCGATCGCTGAGATCAAACGCAAAGGAGATAACATTACTGTAGATATTAAGTCTGGGGTACTACAAGCTCCCAAGATCCCTGTGGCTCGATAAGCAAGGTCGTAACAAGAGTATAAATTCTATATCCTGAACTGAGAACATCACACCCATGAGGTTGCTGAATCACTCATTTAGCAACCTTACAGCGATTTTCGGGTAAATGACTACCATTTTTTTGTCTCACGCAGAGGTGCAGAGGGTAATCAAGAGTGTGGTCTAAATATATGAAAACCGCTATAAATTGGTTGGGTAAATGAGTAAGATTCTAAAGTGGTTATTATTTGCTCTGGCATTTACCATTGGATTATCGGGATTTGCAATAAATGCCACTTCACTTAACTCTGTCAGACATGATGTTGCAGTTGAGATTTTAGGGGGAAAGCATTTTATGGCATCAAAGTTACAGGGAATAATGGCAGCACCTAACGAAAGTGAAATAGAAGCAAAGGTGTTGCATATTGAACAATCTAACCAATTTCCAGATAAATGGTATTTAGAGTTAGAAATCCTAGAAATTAAAAATATAACAGGAGGGAATTTTGCTCAGATAGGAGATAAGGTCAAAGCATTTACTATTCAATCCAGCCTGAATTTTGCGAAAAATAATATAATTACTGCTCAAGCCGAGTTTTTAGGTGATGCACACGGTGGTTTCTTTCGGCTGAACAATATTCAGGTATTCAAACCATAATTTTGCTTTTTTGAAAGTTAAATTACCCAATCCTAATCTGATAGTTCGGTCTACTGATAACTACTTGCTTGACGGTTGAACATGAGATGATATTGTCCGCCTCTTGCTATTAATTCTTCATGACTTCCTGTTTCTATAATCTTGCCATTTTCTAAAACAATAATCCGGTCTGCCAGTTTGGATAAAGCTAAACGATGACTAATGACAACGGCCATTTTATTAGCAGCAATGGTACGTAAAAGCTGGTAAATTTCATGCTCGGTTTTTGGATCAAGTGCGCTTGTTGGTTCGTCCAAAATCAATAGTTCTGCTGAGGATAATCGCATCAGCGCACGAGCGATGCCTGCGGCGGGCTACGCCTACGCAATTCTTTGCCACTGTCCTTGCGATAAGTCCACCCCACCGGCTAATTGCTTACCTAATAGTGTCTCTAAGCCTTGCGGTAGATTGTCCACTGCTTTGGCAATTCCTGCTACCCTTAGAGCCTCTTGGATGGCGTTCACATCCTGTAGTGCAGATAAGTATAAGTATCCAAAACCCACATTTTCAGACACTGTAGCCGGAAACCGAGCGTAATCTTGCATCACCACAGCCAGGCGTGAGTATAGCTGTGCCAAGTCAATTTCACGTAAATCCTGTCCGTTCCACAAAATCTCGCCACTACTTGGATCGTACAGGCGACAGAGTAACTTAGCCAGAGTTGTTTTCCCTGCACCATTTTCCCCAACTAAAGCAATCATTTGCTGCGGCTGAATTGTGAGGTTGATGTTGTCCAGAATCTTGCTGTCGCTACCAGGATAAGCAAAAGATAAGTTCTTGATTTGGATTCCCTGTTGCTTGGCGATCTCCTTTGGAGTCAACGACAAGTTAGCAGCAGTATCCTCTCTTGAAGCTAACGATAACCGCAATTTCGGCTTCAATTCTAATAATTGGAAAATCGGACGGATACCCAAAACCACATCATACAAGTTAGACCCATTATTAATCAGTAAAAACAAACTCTGGCGCACTTGGAGGATTAAACCTGCATAAAGTGCTAAATTTCCTAAAGTATAAATTCCGCGTAAAGCTCCGATAACAACATAAATGTAGGGTAAAGCGGCTCCTAATCCATTCACCATTGACCAAGAAATTACCAGCACTGTCCCTTTTTTGCGGATTTGCTGCATCGATCTAAACATGATCTGGAAAAGACTTTGCCACCGATTTAGCAATAAAGGTTGTAGCTGAAATAAGCGTAATTCCTTGGCATAAGCTTCACCCACTAAGACATCCCGATACAAGTTCATTTGGCGGACAAGACTCGCCTGAGTTTCTTCGACTTCCCAGCTTTTTTTGCGGTAAGTCAATTCCACATAAATCGCTGGTGTAGCAGAGGTAAATAAAATTAACGGTATCCACCAAGCAATTGAGCCAGAGAGCAAAATAGCAGGAATTAAAAGAAAAAAACCATGGAAAGTTGTAATTACAAGCAAGGATAGTTCCTTGAGCCGTTCTATTCCTGTTTCTGCCAGTTGCACCAAGTTCAATAATTCGGGTGTTTCAAATAACGCGATATCCGTAAAATTAGCAATTTTATTCAGCACAATACTTTGAGCGAAACCCTGAACGCGATCGCGCAGGGAAGAAAAAACAAAGTTGGTAATCCCGTTTATTGATTCGGTTAATAAATTAAGTAATATTAATCCGCCAATGCTGCCAAGTAATAGTGGTTCTTGTAGGATAAGAGCGAGTGAGCTTACTGTTGTAAATTTCCCTAATGAATGGGAGATTTGGTCAATAATAATTTTATTGAGAAACAGTGAAATTGCTGGGCTAGAACCACTAATTAGAGTTAAAAATATCAGAGTGCGTAACTCAGTAGATGCTGACTGAATTACTAACAGCAGGCTACGCCGAAAAGTTTGAAACAGGCTGGGTTGGCTCGGTTGCACTCAAGGTTAAATAATGTCTTTTATTTTGTTATTCTAATTGACAATAAATATTCTTGAATTTATCGTTCATTTTATTTCAAATGATCCACAATAGAGTTGTAGAGAGTTTCTACTTTGTTACTATGTTTAAGCAAAATTTAGAGTCTTCAACAGAGCCGCTAAGACAGCTAACCAAGACCGATAAACGACTACCCTATCGCAAACCTGAAATTTACTCTCTTGGTTCTCTCGAACAGGTTCAAGCGAACGATCTAGGCAGTATGATTGACGGGCCTAACCGTGCTTACTATTACAACGGTTAGTTTTTCAGGTGAGAAATTAACAAAATTAAACCACATATAACCTTATAGTTTGTAGCTGCGCCATAACATTCAAGCGCAACTACAAAATTTTTATGAATCATTCTTCTGACAACCAGATATTTTGCCATTAGGTAGGGTAGTTTTGCAAAGCTTGACTTGCTTTATGGCTGCGGTTGCTCCTTTAGCATCTTTAAGATTGGTGCGTGTGAGAATGGCATCTTTAAGGTTAGCACCTGTAAGATCAGCACCTGTAAGATCAGCACCTGTAAGATCAGCATCTGTAAGATTAGCCTTCGTGAAGTTAGTCTTCCTAAGATCGGCATTAACTAGCTTGGCTCCAGTAAGATTGACTTCACTCAGATCAGTATCATATAAAGCACAGCGAGTTTTATCTTTATGAATTGAAGCACAAGAAGTTTTATCATCGATTGAGCTTTTAAAGACATCATCGAGGAATTGACGAGTTTCTAGCGGTAGATCGCTTAAATCTAAGCCAGGTTTGACTTCAATCGCCTGTTTTTCAAGTTTCCTTTTAAGCTCTTCACTCTCACTCTTGCTATAAAAGCATGGAAGCTCAGGTCTACTACATCCATATACAGCCCCTTTGAAATCGGTATTGTTATCTAGCACAACTTTTTTAAGATTGGCATCAATCAAGTTAGCTCGCTGTAGATGAGTGCCTTTGAGAGTAGCTTGAAAGAGGTAGGCGTTTTTCAGGTTGGCTTTTGTTAGATATGCACCAGACAGATTAGCATAATGAAGACGGGCATCTGTCAGCTCGGTGGTAGTCAGATTTGCACCTCTCAATTTAGCGTCTTTGAAATTAGCCCTTCTGAGGATAGCTCTTGATAAGTTAATTTCCTCTAAGTGGAGTCCCTCAGTATCTCTCAAACTACCAAGATTGATTTCTTCTAAAAAAGATTCTGACGGTTCTTCTGGCATTATTCCATCGACTCGATTCTTGAAACCTAATCCTGCCTCATCCAAAAAGGATAGTAAGAGTTGTCGTCGTTCTGGATTTTTTGTAAACATACAGGGAATTATACGTAAACAAATACCATCATTTGTGCTTAAAGAACGCAACGTGTTTTCTGTTACAGAGCGAGCAAGATTTTTTGCTTGCTCATATTCAGCTTTTTTCTGTTGAAATTCTTTCTTTTTATCCTCGTCATTAGTATTAAGATGTTCCTTCTTAATATGCTCCATCTCTAGATAATTGACATATAACTTATCCTGAATCAAATAAAGTTCCATTGAGGTCAAAAATTTATCTATTAACTCATCATAATATCGCTGTCTTGAAATGTAATCACCTGCTATAAATAATAATAGAGAAACCAGAGTAGATATCCCTATAAATTTGAATAACTTTATGATACCAAAATTGATTTTCATATTTTCAGTAAATCTTTTACTTAGTGTTTTTTGTATTTTTTAAAAAATTATTAGGTTCTAAATTTTTATGCCATTTATCACATTTTGAGATTTTGTAGTGAGATTAAATTATTTAATTAAAATAAAGCACTTTTTATAATTTTATTTATGTTGCAATGATAACTATTATTAGTATGCTTCGATATTTAGTATATTAGTATGTATAATTTTTACTCAGGTTGAATTTTAAAACATCCTCTCAAAGAATGAAATCAACTGAATTTGATTTTTAAAGCATCTTCTTAAAGAATGAAGTCAACTGAATAAACTTCAGTTAAAATATGGTCGTTATAATTTGCTAACAAATCTACAAATACCAAATAGATGATATTGAAAACATTAGCTAGGCAAAGATAAGGACAATATTGATGGGTGAAAATGGCAATTTTTACAGTCTTAATCGGGATGTATTTCTATTTCTGCAAGATGGGGTCGCCCAAATCTTGGACTTTGACCGCGGACAGTTTTATGGGCTGGATGAAATTGCCACATTAATGATGTTAATCGTACTAGAAAAAGGAGTAGAAGAGACAGTTAACGAACTAACTAAAATTTATGAAATAACTGAAGAAAGTGTTCGCTCCGACTTGAATAAACTCTTAAAGAATTTAGAGCAAAAAAATCTATTTGTTACCGAAATACAAACGCATAACTACATATTTAATTTGATACGTTATTGTCTCAGAATAAATAATAAAATTTTTAACAAAATCTTACTTTTGCTCTTAAAAAGAGTCAGTGCAATTTTCCGCAATTTAGTCAACCCTGAACCAACCCCAAATCGCCTGACAGTTGAGCTATTGTTAAGCTTAAGTTGGCTCAGTTTTCGTCTACTCGGATGGAGTCGTACTCTGTCATTGTGGCAACACTGGCATCGTGCAGTATCACCAACTGACACCACAGTAACAACAGATGTCATTCAAACAGTGGATCGAATGGTGCGGGAAGCTGCTGCTAGTAAACTTTTCTTACCAATAGTCTGTAAAGAACGATCGCTGGTTGGTTATCATCTTCTCCGTACTTTTTACGGCTTACCTGCAACTTTAGTTATCGGCATTGACCGCTATCCGTTTCAAGTCCACGCCTGGGTGGAGTGTAATGGCTTAGTTGTGACGGATGAATTAGCTCATTGTCAACCCTTTATCCCAGTTGTCAGATATTCCTAAACGCGATCGCGAGGACTGCCATGAGAACCGGATTTGAAGTCACCCTAGAAGCAACCGAAAAGGCTGAATTTCATCTCTTTTCCCCAGCAACTTCCCTGGTAACCTTTGCCCAAGACTCCGCAACAGAGATGGCAGTGGTGCTGATGGGACGAATTTATTACCAGGATGACTGGAAAACTCGGTTTCCTCAAGCATTTCCGCAGAACTTCGCCTCAGATGCAGCCTTGGCATTGGCTATTTTCCAACATTATGGCGCACAAGGTTTAGAGAAACTTGAGGGTGAATTTGCCCTAGTGGTTTTCGATGCCAAGGAATCGCGTCTTTTCGCCCTGCGAGATCCTCTAGGCAACTTTCCCTTGTACTGGACACGCCACAACCAAACCACCAGGGTTAGCACTAGTTTGCAATTATTAGCGCAACGACTTCCCCAAGCTGCCATTAATAAAGACTTTCTCGCCTCATTCTTAATGTTTCCCTATGCTTTTGTCGAGTTAGCCACTGAAAAGACGGCATTTGAGGAAATTCACCGGATTTTACCAGGCAATCTCTTAGTATTGACTCCCGATGGTCGGACAACAAAAATCTGGTCTTGGGACTGGATGAAGCAAATTCAACCGATAGAAAATATCACGCCCCAGGAAGCTGGTTTACAGTTTCTCCACCTTTTTCGGCAAGCAGTCAAACAGCGAATTCAGGACGAGAAAACCGCTTCTCACTTATCAGGAGGGATGGATAGCTCTTCTATAGTGTGTATTGCCCGTGACTTACTAGCCGCAGAAACTTTTCCCAGAAAGCTGATTACCCTTTCTTTGGTTTATCAAATGCGGAGTTTGGCAGGTGAAACTGATTACATTCAGATGGTGGTAGATCAGGGAGGAGCGATTGATCCACAATATGTGGATGGGGATGCAGCTTTAGATTTCCAGTGGTTTACTCAAGAACTCCCTACCTATGACGAACCTTATCCTGGTTTATTCCACTTAGCAATGGAAAAGGTGCTGGTGGATGTAGCTGCCCAGCAAGGGGTGACGGCGATTATGAGTGGAGGGGGTGCAGAACTGATTGTAGAAGGAAATCGGATGCACTTGGCAGATTTGATGCTTCAAGGTCACTGGAACAAAGCTTTACAGGAGGCGCGTCAATGGGCTAATGCCAAAAACCAGAGCCTCTGGTCAATTTTGTACCCATTTGGAATTGAACCGTTAATTCCGCCACTGCTGCGGGAGGGCTTGCCAGCTTTCATCCGACGCGGCTATGGACACTGGCCAAAGCTAGGTTCATTTACCATTCCTCCTTGGATTCTTCCTGATTTTGCCCAGCAGCACGATATGTGGGGCAAGGCACTAGCAACTATAGGTGATATCAATAGATATCCGGTAGAAGAATCCTTAAATCTGCTAGGACTGCGAGCATCTGCCGGAAATTGGGCTGCTTGGAATCTTGCCGCACCTCTGGGAATCCGCATTTGCCAACCCTTCCTCGATCCGCGTCTGATTACTTACTGTCTCAGTCTCCCCAGAGAACTGAGAGAAATCCCTGGCGTTCCTAAGCCTCTGCTGCAAGTGGCGATGGGCGGGATTCTGCCCGAACCAATTCGGACTCGGCGGTTTAAGGGAAATTTCAATGAGGTTTATTGGCAGGGACTAGCCAAGAATTTACCCAATCTAGAGGAAATGGTCGCTCAGTCGCAAATTGATGAGTTAGGTATTTTCGACAAACAGCAATTGATTCAAGCCATGCGACAACACGCGGTGGGGATTGGCGATGTGAGAAGTGGCAGCCGGATCAGTAGTTCGTTGGCTGCGATCGCTTGGTTTGACCAAATGATATCAAACATTGCCTATTTGCAAGAGGTCTAGTGAAGGGCGGTCATCTCACATTTTCGCGTTGCTCCCCTTTTACTAGAGCCAAATTTAGCAGTTGCTTTAAAGCTAACCAAATAAAAACTGGGATAGTTGTACTATATCGACGAAATAGTCTCAATGGTTCCTGAATCAGACGATAGAACCACTCACCCCCTAAATGACGAATCCAATAGGGCGCTCTTTTGTGGCTTTCTGCAAAGACAGGAAATGCTCCTCCCAAACCAATCATCACAGCCTGAATTTTGTCTTTGTTTTGATTCATCCAATACTCTTGTTTTGGACATCCTAAAGCAACTAAAACTATTCCGGCTCCACTATCATTAATTTTTTTGATAATGGCTTCATTCTCTGTAAAAGTAAGTGGACGGAATGGTAAAGGCTCCATTCCAGCAATTTTCACATTCGGAAATACACGTTCCAACTTATATCTCATCTTCTCTAGAATTCGTATTTCAGAACCCAAGAAAAAAAGATGAATGTCTCTAAGTGGAGCTAATCTACACAAAGATAAAAGAATATCCATCCCAGCAACACGGTTTTGAGTACCTGCTCCCATTAGTCTCAACATCCAAACCAGTGGCATACCGTCGGGAGTAACAATATCCGCATTCTTTAAAACAGAGGAAAAGTCTGGATGCCAATAAGCTTCTACAAGCATATGAGTATTAGCCACACAAACAACTTTGCTGATTTTGCTCATAGCCCATTCCAAGATCATGTTTATTTGAACTTCAAAGGGTAAAGCAGTAACAGGAGAGCCAATTACATCGATTTTTGTAGGGATTTTTGAAGCTGCAAATTCTAGAGACGGACTTAAGGATTGAACCTGAATTTGGTTGTTTGTGGTTAGCATCTCTTCTTTATATTGTTTGTCAGTTACAAAAAATTTTCAGTCAGCCAGCAATTAAAACCAGTAGATTATGCAAAGATAATATTGAGAAGATTCACAAGAGTAGCTGGAAAGATTTGTTAGGTTTTCAGCCGCATCTTGCGTAAGTTCTATTTATCCTGTTCCAAAGCAGAAAAAATTATCAAACAGTGGCTTAAATGCTGCGAGTTAGCCACTACATAGAAAGGCATTTACCTTTTACACTTTAGCGTTTTCTCTTTCCCCAAACTAACTGAAAACTTACAGGTTCACAAAGCAGGCAGTATTGAGAACACTAATTAAAAAAAGTTTCAGAAATGATTGAGGATGCCTATAGTATCATTAAAATTAGCTACTTTTATTGTGGCATGAAGTTGAGCCGAGACTGTGCGGATGGCTTGCTAATGATGAAGCTTGGCGTAAGCCACATAAACTGAAACCATTGATAAATCAAGAGAATGAGGAGTCTCAAAATTTGAGCAGATGCAACAAATAATTATTGAATGCGACATTAAATTAATTTACATATTTGTGACCTCTAAGTTCAATATTTGATTATTCTCTTGCTTGGATAAATTAACTAAAATTATCGAAATTAGTTACTAAGATTAGCATAGATTTAATCCAAAATTAAGAGATATGCAACCTAAATTTACTCATAAGACCTCTTGCAGAATTCATTTTATGTTATAATTAGGGGTTGGCTTACATTTACATAAAAGTTAGAATTACACACCTATCTTTGAATTTGCGATGCCTTCGGCGAGCGTAGCTATCGCAAAGACACCCAAAAATACATACAACCTAAAACCCTTCATTATACCACAGAAACAATTTTGCAAGAGGTCCAATGAAACAATTGTCAATTATCAATTGATGAACTGTTTTCCCCTACGCCCTGATCTCTTGCTACTGTAATAATAAGTAGGTAGGCGTTAAAAATTGTCGTTATGGCAAGGCAGGAGGCAGGAGGGAAGATGTTTTTAGCAATTTTACATTTTGTTACATACCTTGGTTTTTTCGTGCTGATTTACTTAAGTATTGAAACATACACAATATTATTTTCTCAAAGTACCTTGTATATCAACAGCAATTACACCTAAAATAGAACAGGAATAAAGATTGAATTGTTCCAATACTTTTGCCACTACAGAACGATTTGTTTTACCTATTCCCATAGATAAAATGCTTGCATCTGTATGCCTAGTGAGGAGACTAGTATCTGTAAAACCTAGTAGATGTGATGTATCATATATAATTAAATCAAAACTTTCCCGAAATTTTGCTGCTAATGCTGCCATCTGAGGGGATGAAAGTAAAATTGTGGGATTTGAAGAAATTTGACCAGCAGTTAAGACAAATAAGTTATGCTGTGGACGTAATTCTCTTACATCCTTAGAAATTGCTTTTTCCAAACTATAGTTTTGGTCTCTGATGTAGTTATTGAGTCTGTGGATAACATTCTCAAAATTGAGTTCTTCAGAAATCAGATTACTTAACCCTTTTGTATTGGGTAAATCCAACATTGTATGGATTGTAGGCTTACGTAAATTTGCATCTACCAACAGCACACGTTTACCCATTGCTGCTGCTGTCTGAGCTAAGTGAAGAGCAATTATAGATTTACCATCTCCAGGAGCAGCTGAGATGATTACTAGAGAGCGGATAGAATTCTCATTATTGAGAAGAAAAATATTTGTGTAAATAGAGCGAAAAGATTCACAAACATTTGAGATATCATGTTTGTTACGAAGCTTACCATCCTTGCCCAACCTAATATGAGGAATAAACCCTAATATCGGCAGTTTAGTTTTCTCTTTTACTTCCTCAAGGTTATAAAAGACGTTATTGAACTTGTCTATGAGCAAAGCATATCCAGTGCTTAATAATAAGCCCAAAGCCGTTCCTAAAATTAAGTTAAGTGTAGGACTGGGTGCTAAATTTTCAGGCTTAGTAGGCGGAGTAAGTACCTGCCAAGGAGCCTGCTTTTGGGCTGAATCTATTCGTAGTCTTTCACGTTCAGCTAAAAAGTGATTTAGGTTATCGACAGCTATTTTTAATTTTCGTGCTAAGTCATCTTTTTGACGTATGAGAGCCGGAAACCGTTGAACCTGCTGCTTCAAGGCACTTTCAGATTGACGAAGAGATTGGATTTGAGTTGTTAATACCTGAATTTCCTTATCTACATCAAGAAATTTTTGGATTGCTCGAAGGCGAGCTGAATTTGGGGCAGCTGAATCCAGGGAATTCATAGTTGTGTTTGACCATTGGCTTCCCAAAATACGTTGTTTTTCTTTAGCAACTATATCCAGCAAATTTTGTCGTTGAATGAGCAGTTTTTGAAGACTCGGATTATTTTCCGTATAATCCACTGATTTACCGGCGATTTGAACTTCTATATCTTGGAGTTGATTCAATAACTTCTGGTATCCAGGAGACTCACTCAGAGAGGAAATAGCCTCAGCTTCATCAGTTTCCAGCCTCAATTGTTTTTGTAAACTATTGTAAGATGTTTGAGCTTTAGCTAATTGTGTTTCAGTATCTAGCCGATTCTGCACAATCTGATAATATTGCCCAGCAAGCTGCTGGCTTTGAATTTCAGCATTAATAAGGCCATATTGTTGACGAAATATTTGTAGTTGTGACTGAAGATTTTCTACTTGCTGTAGCAGTCTTGGGAGTTGATCTTCAACAAATTTAATTCCTAATTGAGTCTCTGTTTGGCGTTCCTCTAAACTGTACTTTAAGTATGCTTCAGATACTTTATTTAATACAAACAAAACTTTTTCAGGATTTGTATCTTGGTAACTGACTTCTAAAATTTGAGTATTTGGCACGAGTTTGATATTGAGTTGAGGTTCTTTACTATCTGGATAATGGTTTTTAACTTGTTGGATAATTGGAGACATTAGCTTAGGACTTGCTAAAATTTTCAACTTGGTTTCATCAATTGTGTTGGAAGTTTCATATCCTTTGGCTCTGTCGTCTCGAGTTACTTTATCTTCAGCCGTTACAGGTTCAGTTAAAATTTCAAATTTAGCAACATAAGTTGGAGGAGTAATTAAAGCCCATGCTAAAGCCGCAGCAATAATCGTAGTTGTGCCAACTCCAATGACAATTATTCTGCGATGAATCACTGATAATAGTTCGCCCAAGTTCAATCCACCTTCATTATTTTCTTCAGGTTCGACTGTATAAATAAGCGGCATATATTGATGTTGATTGTCATTTGCTTCCAACAGATTTTGCTGAGAATAATATCTTGTGTTTATCATCAAACTTGTATATTTTATCTTGCAATTTTCAGATTAATTATCGTGTTCAAAAAGTTAAAAAATCTTAATTACTCACTCATGATACCCCTATGCGGAAGCAAGATGAGTAATTGTAACGTAATTAGTCATGGCTTGAATGGGCTTGAGTGGGGGCTTTAACCCATTGTTTGGTTTAGACCGCTACATGAAAAATTCATCTTCAATTTAGCAGAGTCTACAACACCAACTAATTACGCACTCAGTCTCCATTAAGCTACTGTAGCTACTATTCAGAATTAGTAACTATTTGGTCAAAAATTTGCAATTCCAACAACTCTTAAAGTACCACATAGAAGCTAGGAGTGCAGTTCAGAAACTTTGTAGATTAATGTTTCTACTCAGAACAGGTGTGACGAATTTTCTGCACAAATATGGTAAGTTAAGCACAAATGATGTTTGAGACTGGATGTAAAACATATTAACTTATAGGTAGGAATAACACAAGTTTTAATTGAAAAAAAACAATTATCTTTTAATTTTGTAAAAAAATACTTGTACCTTAGCCAAATTTAGCGGTTTATAACTAGATAACCCAGATAATTTGATTCAAGTTTGAAACTTTTATACTTTTCAATAGGGTTGTAATTACATAGTAAGATACTATTGCTCTGCGGGCATAAAAAAATAGTTAACTTAATAATTAACATCTTTTTTTGTCGTTCTTCACAATTTAACTCTAGTCCTGATAATTTCATTTATAAACTGTATGAATTATGAAGATTTTGTAAAATTGACAAAAAACTGTAATTTATATATTGACTCCTAACTGCAATTATCTTTTAATTTGCTTTAATCCTAAGTTACCACAGGAAAATATCAGGACTTACGCAACTGGCATATTTATTAGGGTGTGTCAGATGTTAAAAATTTGTTTATTGACAGGATTTATGCAGTCTGGCGGACCATACAAGAGATGTTTGATGTGACACTTGCGTAAGTCCTAAATATAAAAAAATCAGCATTCATCTGTTGGTTTTTTCGGTTTCCATCAACAAGAACCTGACAACTATCAATAATTGACAATGAACTTAACAACTAAAGACTTTAAACTTCATTAACCTAATTATAAATTATCAATTATCCATTGATAAATTGCTCTCATCAACTCAGTCTCACTAGAGAAAAAAGCTGTAAAGCCCTACTGGCATAGCCGCGCTTACCGCGTAGCTCGGCGTAGCCACCTACTGATTACTGATAGCTAAATACTTACCCAAATTTATCGTTTTATCATTAATTATCGTGCAAAAAGGTAGATAAAAATGGCTATAAATGATAACGTGAAATTAGGTAAAAACGTTCAAATTTTTCATCCTCATCTTGTCAACCTTTACGGTTGTACAGTTGGAGAGAAAACAAAGATCGGCAGCTTTGTAGAAATCCAAAAAAATGTGATAGTCGGAGCTAAATGTAAAATTTCATCCCATACTTTTATTTGCGAGGGCGTGTTCATTGAGGATGAAGTATTTATTGGTCATGGAGTTATGTTTACCAATGATCTTTATCCTCGCGCTACCAATGAAGATAGTAGTATGAAAACTGAGGATGATTGGTTTGTAACTAAAACTTATGTAAAACTACGAGCTTCTATTGGCAGCAATGCAACTATTCTGGCAGGGGTAACAATTGGCGAAAATGCTATAGTTGGGGCTGGAGCAGTTGTTACCCATGATGTCCCTGATTTTACAATTGTGGCTGGAGTACCTGCTCGTGTGATCGGCCATGTTCCTATTAAGTTGCATAAGTCAAAAAATTTAGTGATGACAGATAGCTGAAACTATTCCCTATTCCTTACCTACAAGAAAAGACTTTCTCAGCAACCCCTATATATAATTCTGAGCCAATGATAAATATTCGCGCTCATTTAGAGCAGTCTGTTGATGCAAATATGTTAATAGACCAGCAAAGTCAGGCAATTGATACCATTAAAATAGGTGTCATTGGTTATGGTTACTGGGGTCCGAACTTAGTACGCAGCTTTGCTGAGATACCAGGATCAGAAGTGATAGCCGTCAGTGATTTTAAACTAGATAGACTGGCAAAAGTGCGATCGCGCTATCCTACTATCAAGTTAACGACAAATAGCCAGGACTTACTTAAAGATCCTAGAATAGATGCGATCGCGATTGCCACACCAGTTTCCACTCATTACGATTTAGCCTTAGCAGCTTTGCAAGCTGGGAAACACGTATTGGTAGAAAAACCGATGACTGTTTCCTCCCAACAGGCGATGAGACTGATCGATGAGGCTCAAAAACGTAACTTGGTGCTGATGGTAGACCACACCTTTGTTTATACAGGTGCTGTGCGGAAGATGCAAGAACTGGTAACAACAAAGGTTTTAGGCGATGTTTATTACTATGATTCAGTTCGTGTGAACTTGGGATTATTTCAGCACGACGTGAATGTGATCTGGGATTTGGCAGTTCATGACCTCTCGATTATGGACTATGTGTTGCCATCAAAACCTTATGCTGTCTCAGCCACAGGTATGAGCCACGTTCTTAATGAACCAGAAAACATTGCCTACTTAACACTATTTTTTGAGAATAACTTGATAGCACACATTCATGTGAATTGGCTCGCACCAGTAAAAGTGCGGCGGACACTACTTGGTGGCAGTCAAAAGATGGTCTGTTATGACGATTTGGAGCCGAGTGAAAAGATAAAGGTATACGACAAAGGAATTACCGTGAATAACAGTTCTGAGAATGTGTACCAAATGCTGGTTGGCTATCGCACCGGTGATATGTGGTCTCCTAAGTTGGATATGACAGAAGCATTAAAAACAGAGGTATTACACTTTCTTCATTGTATTCAGTCAGGTAATCGCCCCATCACTGATGGAGAAGCGGGATTGAGAGTAGTAAGAATTTTAGAAGCTACTACCCAATCCATTAAACAGCAGGGTCGATTAGTTGAACTTGACTTAGGGAAAGTGGCAGCATGATTCCATTTGTAGATTTAAAAGCTCAATACAATAGCATCAAAAACGAAATTGATACCGCAGTCTTCCAAGCTTTAGACAGTACGCAATTTGTTTTAGGTAGCGAGGTAGTCGCTTTAGAAGCAGAATTTTCTCACTACTGTGGTGCTGATTATGGAATTGCAGTGAATACAGGTACAAGTGCGCTGCATCTAGCCTTATTAGCTGCGGGCATTAATCCCGGTGATGAAGTAATTACCACACCTTTCACCTTTGTTGCCACCGTAGCCGCCATTTGTTACACCGGAGCTACCCCTGTTTTTGTAGATATTGATCCCATTTCCTACACCATAGATGTCAGGCAGATTGAAGCAGCCATCACCGCCAGGACGAAAGCAATTTTGCCAGTGCATCTTTATGGCCAGCCAGCAGACATGGGACCGATATTAGATATTGCTCGGCGTTACGGTTTGATTGTCATTGAAGATGCCGCACAAGCACACAGGGCTGAGTACAAAGGGCAAAGAGTTGGTAGTATTGGTGATTTAGGCTGTTTCAGCTTTTATCCTGGTAAGAACTTGGGAGCTTATGGTGAAGGTGGCATGGTTGTAACCAATAATCCTGAATACGCTCACAAGATCGAGATGCTAAGGGACTGGGGGCAAAAACGCAAGTATCACCATGTTCTCAAGGGTTATAATTACCGCATGGATGGCTTGCAAGGAGCAATCTTGCGGGTGAAACTACGTCATTTAGATCAGTGGACCCAAGCACGGAGAGCGATCGCCGCAGAATACGACCAACTACTAGCAAAAGCAGACGTGATCACTCCGAAGGTCATGCCCTACAGCCATCATGTTTACCATATATATGCCGTGCGCTCCAAGTCACGGGATACACTGCAACAGCAATTACATGAGCAGGAAATTCAAACAGGCATTCACTACCCGATTCCTGTGCATTTACAACCAGCTTACGCTGATTTAGGCTATCAACTTGGTGATTTTCCACACTCAGAAGCTGCATCCAGAGAGGTATTATCCCTGCCTATGTTTGCAGAACTCTCAACAGAATCACAAACTCAGGTGGCAATGGCGGTAATTAGCTCAACATGAATGAAACTTTTTCGTTAAAATTCCTCGGTCACGCTGGTATACTTGTAAAAGCCTATGGTGTGACTTTACTGTGTGACCCTTGGATGAGTGAAAGTGGTGCTTTCCTGCACAGCTGGCATCAGTTTCCACCAAATGATTTTATTGAACGGCAGTCTTTATATGATGCGGATTATCTATATATCAGTCATGACCATGAGGACCACTTTGACAAATATTTCCTCAAGAATTTTCCCAAGCACAAAGTAACGGTAATCGTTGCTGACTTTTTATCAGATACTTTTGCCAAAGAAATTGCCGATCTAGGCTTTCCACGAATTTGGTGTCTGAAAGATTGGGAACAGTGTAATCTAGCCGATAGCTTCAGCATCGTTGTTGTTAAAGACCAGTCATTATACAAGATAGATTCGGCATTACTAATTCAAGTAGGCAACACAAATATCTTGCACAAAAACGATTGTCATATCCCAGACGAGGATATTTCCAAATATAGAGATTATGGCATCGATCTTTTATTTGCTCAATTTTCAGGAGCAATGTGGTACCCAGCTACCTACACCTATGAAGCTAAAAAACAGCAAAGGGTAGCAACAAAGCTCAAACAAAATCTGATCAGTAGTTTTGTTGACTTTGCTAATAGCATCTGTGCCAAACAGATTTTTCATTGTGCTGGGCCTGCTTGCTTTTTGGAAGATGAAATCTTTCATCTAAATTTTCAGGAAAACAGCATTTTCCATGACCAGTGGGATGTATATCCAGAACTGTCTCAAAGGCTAAATGGCAATTTGCACTTGCTTTTACCAGGGGATGATGTGGTATTATTTGATGAGAAGGAGCTTCACATCAGGCATCAAACTACAACTTTAAATTTTTCTGAAAAAGCGTCGCTGCTGAAAGAATATCAGCACAAAAGAACTGCTGTAATCCAATCATATCTGAAGAGTTTACCGCAGGCTGATCAGGATTTTGTGCAGAAATTTACAAACTATGTTCAGCAACTTTTCTGTAAAAGTGATTATCTGACCAAGAAAGTCAATGCTTTAGTCAAGTTCACTTTGATTGGTACAAATAATGGTTGTGTGTATGTTGACACCCGCAATCAGCTTTTTGCAGTTTTTCAATCTTCAGCAGAAATGCCTAATTATGAGTTTACTATTGAAACTGCGATCGCCAATCTGCTGGTGAAGGGAGAAGAGACATGGGAGAATTTATTTTTAAGCATGAGGTTTAAAGCAAAACGTAACCCAGATATCTACAACTGGCCTTTATTTGCTGTACTGCGTTACGGTCATGAACCCAAGCTGATTGCTCAAATTGAAAATGTGATGAGAGCAGCGGAGAATGAAAAAATCTTGGTCAGAGATGAGAATCAAGAATACCAGGTTCAACGCTATTGTCCTCATGCAGGGGCTGATCTTACCCATGCCAAAATCCAAGATAACAAGTTAGTTTGTCCACGACATCATTGGGTATTTGACCTTGCTGCACAAGGTAAATGTGTTAGCGGCGGTAATATGCCTCTGAAAATTTATGACCTTTGTTAAAAGGCTTCAAAACATTCTGCAAGAAGTAAAAAAATAATGAGTGATATCCGTCCTGGTTTCAATTCCCATCGGCTCATTACCCTAATTCAGCAAGCAATTCAGCGTTGCGAACTTCAACTTGACAATCTTACCGTACTTACAGAAGCTGCAACTGGAGCCTATGTTGTCACACCTATAATAGCTGCAATGGCAGGAGCAAAAAAAGTATTTGCTATCACCCAAGGCAGCCGTTATGGAACTATAGAGGAAGTGAAAACACAAACACAAAAACTTGCGGAAATCGGGTGTATAAGTGATAAAATTGAGTTTATAACCAATAAACCAAAAGATATTGTAGCTCAAGCAGACATTATCACCAACAGCGGCCATGTTCGTCCGATTGATGCAGAGATGATTTCCTGGATGAACCCAACAGCCGTTATTCCGTTAATGTACGAAGCATGGGAGCTGAGACCAGTCGATGTCGATATCAAAGCTTGTCGTCGCAGAGGTATTAAAGTAGCAGGAATTAATGAGCGCCATCCGGCTGTAGATGTGTTCTCATTTCTGGGACTAATGGCGATTAAGCTATTGCTTGATGCTGGCGTTGCTATTTATAAAAGCAACATTTTATTGTTGTGCGACAATCATTTTGCAGCATTTATTGAGAATGGGTTAGTAAGTGCTGGTGCAAGTATTGATACGCTCAACAATATATCACTAGCAGATAAAGGTAAAGTATACGACGCTATTTTAGTGGCAATGCAGCCTCGATCAGAATCAGTGTTATCTGCTGTGGATGCAGAGCAAATTGCAAAGTGCTGGCGTGGAGTGGTAATTGCTCAGTTTTGGGGTGATATTGAGCGGTCTGCTTTTCTTGCTCAAGAAATAGCTATTTGGCCACCAAATGCGCCAGAAAAAGGACATATGGCTATCCTGCCATCAGCAATAGGACCGGAGCCGATTATCAGGTTACAAACAGGAGGATTAAAAGTTGGGGAGTTGCTCTGGCATTCTTGTAAAAATAGAACATCTACTCAAGATAATTCTTTCTCTCAAGAATTAGAAACCTCTGAATTTATTGAC
The DNA here is from genome assembly GCF_014696825.1 of Anabaena sphaerica FACHB-251. Taxonomy (NCBI): domain Bacteria; kingdom Bacillati; phylum Cyanobacteriota; class Cyanophyceae; order Nostocales; family Nostocaceae; genus Anabaena; species Anabaena sphaerica. Next base: position 29,355 of record NZ_JACJQU010000024.1, read on the forward strand.
CAAATCATTTAGAGCTAGAAGTAACAAGTTTAATTCAGAAATATCGCCTGATGCAATTGTACCTGAACAAAGTTATATGACTGCCAAAAAGTTCGGAAGAGAATATTCGTATTACCCCAATGAAAAATTCCATGTCTGAAATTTCATTAGAAATATTGAATTCAAATGAGATTTGTTACAAAGAAATCGACACTTTATTTAGTTCGGCTTCAAATGAAACCTTATTTCATCACCCGAAATTCCTCTCCTATCATGCCAATGCAAAATTCCCTGATGCCAACTGGAGACACTATCTATTTCGAGAAGGTTCTCGCCTGATTGGATATCTTCCCGGTGCACTGGTAATGGAGGATTCGGGTTGTATTTACAAAAGTCCATTTGCTTCATCTTTTGGCGGACTTGTTTATGGGAACTTAAACTTTGCTCAAATTGATACATGCCTTGAAAAGTGGTGGCATGATCTTGATCAACAGAATATCCAACGAGCTGAAGTAATTCTCGCTCCGTTACCCTATAGTTCCCCCAATTTTTGCGAAGGGGTTGAATTTAAGCTGAACCAACTCGGTTTTCAGCTAAAAGCACCTGAACTTTGTCTAATAGTGCCAATAGACAAACACTCGGAGTTCCCTAGACAGCTATTTCGAAATAAAGACTGGCGATACTTAAAACAGGGAAGAGAAAAGCCCGGCAGTATTATCTACTCTCAAGAGCTAAATGATATCAAACGCTTTTATCCTGTTCTATTGGAAAATAGGAAAAAGCATGGAGTGCTTCCTACACATTCTCTGGAAGAAATTATCTGTTTACACGAGCTTTTTCCACACGCACTTCATCTGTTTTTAGCAACTGTGGATGAAAACGTGGTTGCAGGTATTCTGGCATTTCAGACCAATAAAAGGGTTCTGAATGCTTTTTATCAAGCGAGTAATGAACAGGGACGCAAAATACGAGCTATGAATTTCCTTTGTGCCGAAGTTTACGGTTGGTCTTTAAGTCAATCTATTGCTTGGGTAGATTTAGGGTCATCCTCATTCGGACTTGAAGCTCATAAAACTCTGATCAATTTCAAAGAGAGTTGCGGCGGACGAAAATTTTTACGCAAACGCTATATCTGGCATCGCAACAATTATTCATAAAGGTATTTGGTGTTATATGAGACTTTTTCTTCTAGGCACAGGAAGCCTCTTTGAGAAGCTTTTTACTATTCTTCCCGATGCAGGGATAAACATCGTTGCTGCTTTAAATAGTAATCCTGAATCTCGATTTGCTGAATATTGCCATCTTCCTACGATTCGTTGGCTTCATTCAATCGACGATCTTGCTGACGACGAAGTAGACCTATGTTTTATGTGTGATTACTTACGCCTCCTTCCGGCTGAGTTTGTCAAAAAATACAAAGTTTTAAACAGTCATGGAGGACTTTTGCCCAAATACCGAGGCTATCACGGTAATGGATGGGCTTTCATCAACGGGGAAACCGAAATCGGTTACACCATTCATCGAGTAGACTCAAGCCTTGACGGAGGTCCGATTATTTATCAAAAGAAGTTTTCCGTTAATCCAACGAGCACATTTTCGGAGATTAAATCGAAGATAACTTGGGATATTGAACAAAACTTGGCAAATGTATTGAACGACTACTTTAAAGGAAAATTGAAGGAGCAGCCACAAAACGCCCAAAAAGCCACCTTCGTCGCCCGTCGCCACATCAGAGACTGCTACATTGAATGGGAGCGCAGTTCAGTTGAGATCGAGCGTTTTATTCGAGCACTAGCACCTCCCTTTGCACCTGGCGCGTTCACTGTATTTCGCAATCAGAAGCTGGTTATTTTGTCCGCAGAACTCTTTGAAACAGAAATTTACTCCGAAATACCGGGACATGTCGTCTATCGAATTGAAGGACAAGGCATTCTAGTTAAAACAGGTGATGGCGTTCTTCTGATGAAGGAGGTTGAGTATCAAGGCAAAAAAATACATTCTCTAGATCTATTTTCAACTACAGGATATCGGCTAGGTCTTGATCTAGTGGGGGAAAAACTCTCTCAACTTGGAATATATTAGAAGGTAAAGGTAATAGATAAAATGCAAAATAAACGAATTTTAATAACAGGTGGTGCTGGTTTAGTTGGTTCTCATATTACCGATTTACTGGTAAAAGAAGGAGTATCAGAAATCATTGTTTTAGATAACTTTACACGCGGATGTCGTGATAACCTAGCTTGGGCGCAGACACATGGACCGTTAGTAGTTGTAGAAGGAGATATCCGCGATCGCCAACTCTTGGCTGATATCATGCAAGGTGTAGATATCGTCTTTCATCAAGCAGCCATTCGGATTACCCAATGTGTCGAAGAACCACGACTGGCTTTAGAAGTGTTAGCAGATGGCACTTTCAACGTTTTGGAAGCAGCAGTCAAAGCAGACGTAAAAAAGGTAGTTGCAGCTTCATCAGCTTCTATTTATGGCATGGCTGAAAATTTCCCCACTACTGAATCTCACCATCCCTACAATAACCGCACCCTCTACGGTGCTGCCAAGACTTTTAATGAAGGCTTATTACGCAGTTTTTATGAAATGTATGGACTAGATTATGTAGCACTACGTTATTTTAATGTCTACGGTCCACGCATGGATATTTACGGTGTTTATACAGAGGTATTGATTCGCTGGATGGAGCGCATTATCATAAATCAGCCACCATTGATTTTTGGTAATGGTGAGCAAACAATGGATTTTGTGTATATCGAAGATATCGCTAGAGCCAACATTTTAGCAGCCAAAGCCAATGTCACAGATGAGGTTTTCAATATCGCTAGTGGTGTGGAAACCAGTTTAAATGATTTAGCTAATAGTCTGCTAAAAGTAATGGGATCTGATCTGAAACCGGAATATCGCCCAGAACGTAAAGTTAACCCCGTACAACGCCGACTAGCAGATGTGAGCAAAGCTAGAGAATTATTAGGTTTTGAGGCACAGATATCTTTAGAAGCAGGGCTACATCAGCTAGTTACTTGGTGGCGAGAACAAAAGCTGGCAAAGGAAACGAGCAATGTCTGAACAAATGCAAAATCTCCCCATTGCTAAACCTTGGATTGGCGAACCAGAGGCAGAAGCCGCAAAACGCGCTATTATGTCCGGTTGGGTGACTCAAGGACCAGAAGTTGCCGAATTTGAACAGGAGTTTGCAGCCTATGTAGGGGCAAATTATGCCTGTGCTGTTTCTAATTGTACTACGGCTTTGCACTTAGCACTGTTAGCTGTAGGTGTGCAGCCGCATGATGAGGTGATTACTGTCAGTCACTCTTATATTGCCACTGCTAATAGTATTCGTTATTGTGGTGCGATTCCAGTCTTTATAGATATTGAACCGCAGACATACAACATCAACCCGGTGTTAATTGAAGATGGGATTAGCGATTCCCTTCGGGATAGCTCCGCTTCACGCACCCGTGCTATTCTAGTTGTTCATCAGATGGGAATGCCTTGCGACCTCAAAGCTATCTTAGATATAGCGCACCGTTACAATTTACCAGTGATTGAAGATGCAGCGTGTGCCATTGGTAGTGAAATACTTTGGGATGGAAAGTGGGAGAAAATCGGTAAACCGCATGGAGATATAGCTTGCTTTTCCTTTCACCCCCGCAAGGTAATCACTACTGGCGACGGTGGCATGATCATCACTAATAATTCTGAATGGGATCAAAAATTTCGCCTTTGGCGACAACATGGAATGAGTATACCCGATACCGTGCGTCATGGAGCTAAACAAGTCATATTCGAGTCTTACCCAATATTGGGTTATAACTACCGGATGACGGATATTCAAGCAGCAGTCGGACGGGAACAACTCAAACGCCTACCAGAAATAGTAGAACGTCGTCGTTACTTAGCAGAGAGATATTACCACAAGCTTGCAGATATACCAGGGTTAAAATTACCAACAGAACCAGCTTGGGCAAAGAGTAACTGGCAAAGTTACTGTGTACGTCTCCCTGATAGTTGCAATCAGCGCCAAGTCATGCAGGTAATGTTAGATGCTGGAGTTGCCACCAGAAGAGGAATTATGTGCGCTCATCCAGAACCAGCATATCAGATGGAAAATGGTCTGTATGGGGGCGATCGCCTAACTGAAAGTGAACAAGCTCAGGATCAGTCAATTATTTTGCCATTGTTTCATCAGATGAGTGAGCAAGAACAGGATCGGGTAGTTGAGATTTTGAAAAGAGTTTGTTTGGTTTGAGCATCCTGAAGAAAAAAATTAATGACTATCAAGGAAGAAATTGTATGAACAATATGACAAAGCCAAAGCTGGTTTTTTTTCAATGGAATCATCAGGATACATCCATTTTTGTACAGATGCACATGAAACAACACGTTAAATGCCTATCAGAGTTTTTTGAAGTTATTGTAATTAACGAAGATTGTGATTATCGCCAGATTTGTGATAAATATCAACCTGATTTAACACTATTTGAAAGTGGCGTTTCATATTCTGCTTCTCGTAGACTCTATATTAAGAATACTTCTGCTTATTCAGAAATACCCAAATTAGGATTGCATAACGGAGACCCTTGGTGTATTCGCCGTGCAGGATTTATTTCTGATATGGAAAATTGGGGTATAGAAACGTTTTTTTCTACTGCTACAACTATAGGTGAACACACGCCAGAAATTGCTGAAAATTTATTGATTTGGCCAAATTTTATAGATGCCGATATATATCGAGATTATGGTCAAAAAAAAATTATCCCAATATTAATTAATGGTAGTACAAGTAATCTGTATCCGTGGCGGCAAACAATTAATAAGATTATTTCTCAGAACTATCCTTCATTAATTTGTCCACACTTAGGTTATTCCAAGCCCTCAGAATGGCGAATGCTTTATGGTGAGCAGTATGCTCGCACAATCAATACTTCTTGGTTTGCGCCGACCTGCGGCACAGTAGCAAAAGAGGTTCTGCGTAAACATTTTGAAATTCCCGGTTCTAAATCTTGTTTAATTACAGAAAAAAGTCCCACACTTGAAGCGGCAGGTTTTATTGATATGCAAAATTGTGTTTTTGCTGATGAACACGATATATTAGATAAGCTGAATTATTTATTTCAACACCAAGATGAGCTTGAGAAAATTACTAATGCTGGTTATCAATTAGTTCACTCTCGCCACACATTGAAACAACGAGATCAAATTTTCCAATGGTACAATTTGTATAAAAATCTTAAACCCAGTCAAAAAATTGTTCAGTCCGGTCTTTTTCAGCCACTAACTATTGTAGAAAAATCATCAGATCAAAAAAGTTATCATATTATCTGTAATGGTCTAGATATTTCGCTGATTAATCAAGGAGATGAAAAGCTTTGGGCTGGAAAATACAACGAAGCAGAAGTTTTATATCTCAAATGTTTAAATTATATATCTTGGATGCCGGAACCAAAATTAAAATTAGCTCTGTGCAATCTCTATAAAGGAAATGCAAAAACAGCACTTGACTGGATTGCTTACCCAATCAAAGATACTCTTGAGAATTACAAAGCCTCTACTCCTGATCCGGTAGAGTGGTCTTATTTCCTGATTATTCTTATTTGTCAAGGCAAATTAAATGAGGCTATTAAACATAGTGAACAATTTCCATCTCTGAGTCATCCTGAACTTAATCGTACTCGTTGGATTATTAAAATGTTAAAGAATAAAGAATATATCTTACCACCCATTGAGCAAACAAAATACAGAGCTACTATTCATCAACTACCAAATCGCAATTTAAATGAATGGATTGGCAATATATACATCATGCTTACAGCCTCTGGGCAGTTTGATTTGAGAGAACAATTGAGAGAAATTATTTCCTTAAAAGCTCAAGATTTTAAAAAAGAAAACAGTAATTTTAGGGGCAATAAAAAATTTTTTATTAAAAGTAGTTTATTCACAAAAATAACCAGTCTGTTTTCACTACCAAGTACAGTGGAGCCTATTCACATTCTATTTAAAAATCGCTTAAAACGATTATGTGGTAACTTCTTACGTCGCTTAGAATGTAGATTTGGTTACTTTCTGCCCTACCATGTATCAGAAAAGAGGAATGATGAATTATTTCATACTATTCAATATCTAACACAGTCGGAAAATATTAAGACAGCACTGATTATTGGAGCGTCTAATCGAGAAGGAAGCACCGAAGCATTTTTAACCGGAATTCAGCAAAATTTTAACAAGCCAAGTGTATTTTGCATAAATATTCCATTGCCTCAATTCATAAAATTGCAAAAGCAATATGCCAATCATTCTGTTGTTAAATGCTATCAATTATCCTCCGCTTCCCAAAAGAATTTTACGCATGAAATTGAAAATGTCATCCAAAAAATTAAACAAGAAAATAAACTTGAGTTTTTTGATATCGTATTAGTTGATGGCTCTGAATTGTCTGCCAGAACAGAATTGTATAATGAATTACAAACAGTAAAATTTATTATTCTTGATGACATAAATAGTGGCTTTAATCAGCCCAATTACTTCAGTCTTGCAACGAATAAAACCCATATTGTAGATACTGAAAATATTAGCTTACGTAATGGATATGCAATATTCAAAAAAATCTAATGGATTATATTTATCCTCCCAAGAACAGCTATTATTTTCATTATGCTTGAGTAGCGGTTAATACAGAAATTTGTCAGTAACTTCAAAGAATTATTGTCATGTTAAATCATATCTGTACAATCAGCTAAAAAAGTTTTAGACAGAAGTTTAGCCACCTGAAATAAGAGCATGGTAGTAATTAGGAGAGAGAAAAAATGTCTTTATGTGAAGTTAGAGTTCCGACTTATAAACGACCGCACTTACTCAAAAGAGCATTATCGAGCTTAATAGCACAAACCTACAATAACTGGAAATGCCTCGTTCTCGATGACTCTCCTGCTCAAGAAGGCAGATTAGTTGTCGAATCTTTTAACGATGATAGAATGATTTATCAACCTCACCCTATCAATCTTGGTCGAACCAAAAATCTTGACTACGCTTTTTCATCATCTAATTACATTGGTGGATTATATGCATTTGTACTAGAAGATGATAATTATCTTCTGCCAACTTTCATTTCTGAGAATATTCAGTCGCTAGAAACTCACAATGTCAACATAGTTTTAAGAAATGCAGAAATTAGATTGCAAATAGATGAGGCATCAATTCCTACAGGTAAAACTAATCTGGGAAAATGGTATAGACAAGGGCTGTATACTCCTTTTGAAATTTATGCACGTCTATTTTTTTGTGAGGGTATTACAAATAGCGGGTTGTTCTGGCGCACTGATAAAATTCGCTCAAATCTACAGGTTGGATCTCAAGTTAAGGACGCTCTGCATCAAGAATTATTTAGAAGTTTGCAAATCAAAGATCCAATATACTTTGAATCAACTCCATTATCCGTATTTACTTTATTTGAAGTCCACGACCATATTGAAAATAAATCTGGTCTTTCCAAGAAAATAAACCTTATTCAATATAGGCGTGGAGTTCAATCTATTCTAATTCATTTAGTCAATAAATATGGCTGTAAAATTGTTAAACAAGCCCAAAAGATTGCTATGATCACTGCTTCTGAAGATATCCTAGAAAATCGCTTACTTGAGACTTTTTATCTGAATTACCAGTTCCAAAAAACCAACAAACTTAGAGCTATACATAGTCTATTTCGACATTTTTTAAGATTCTTAATACTTCCAGATCCCTACAAGGCTATGTACGACAAGTATCTGTAAATATTCAGATAATTTGGTGTCACAATGTTTTAGAGGTTGTTTGAAAAGTATTAGATGAAACCAATAATCTTCAGCAACCTAACCCCCCTTCCCCCCTTCCCTACGAAGGAATGGGGGTTTCAAAGCCTCTCCCCGCGTCGGGGAGAGGTTTGGAGAGGGGTTTATTTATACATTCAAAACTTTTAAAACATCCTCTTAGATACAAAATAATTAGATGCAAAATAAATACAAAAACCAATGCTTAATTTTCTCCCCAAGCTATTATATATTACAAAAGGCAATCACAAGTCGCTGATAGCGATGCTTTTACTATTCATGCTGATTTCCGGGTTAGAAGTTTTTGGAACTGGCATGATTAGTCCTTTCATTACCATTGCTGTTAATCCAGATGCTATCAAAAATATTTACTGGTTAAATTTAATTTATAACCAGATTAATTTTCAGTCTGAACAGCAATTTATGATTTTTCTAGGATTGGTAGTTGTTACTGCTTTTTATCTGAAATCATTTTTAGCTTTTAATGCTCAAAAAACAGTATTCAAATTCAGCCATAGCTTAAAAAGAAACCTATCTTATAATCTTCTAAAAGCATATATTCAAGCACCCTATAGCTATCATTTACGAATGAATTCAGCGACGCTTATTCAAAACATCACCAACACAACAGATGCAGTTTCTATTGGGGTAGTATCTACGTTTTTGACATTTATCTCCAATACTGTAATTGTCCTAGCATTAATGCTGCTTTTAATTAAAACTAATGCGATCGCCTTAATTCTCATTGGCGTTTTATTACTTATTTCTTTTGGATTGTTGCATCCCATGAAAGAGCGTTTAGCTCGTTGGAACAAAGATGGATTTCATGCTTATGGTGAGATGATTCGCATTACAAATCATGGACTAGGGGGTTTAAAAGAAACTCGTGTTATTGGTTGTGAATCTTATTTTGAAGAGCAAATGGAAGAGCAGTCCAAAATTTACGCCAAATCTACCACTTTAAGAGATGCTTATGGTAATCTTTCCCGCTTTGTACTTGAACCTTTAATGATGAGCTTCTTAATTGGCTTTACCTTTTTATTTATCAACTTAAATCAAAATGAGACCCAAAACCTGACAGGAGTTTTAGGTATTTTTGCACTCGCATCAGTTCGTCTAATGCCAGCAGTGGGAAATTTAATTTCTGGTATTAATGTGATTAGAGGTAACAGTTATTCCCTTGATCGGCTATTTTTTGACATGAAAGAGTTAGAAAAAGAAAAACTGATAACTGGCTTTGATTATGCTAGTCATTATAAAAAATTAATTTATGGACAAAATCAACAAAGGTTGTTATTCTTAAATGAAGTTATTTTAGATAGGGTTACATTTCAATATCCAAACACTACAAAAAATGTACTAGAAGAGATTTCCCTATCTATTCGCAAAGGAGAATCTATTGGACTCATTGGTAAATCCGGTGCTGGCAAAACTACTTTAGTTGATGTTATTTTGGGTCTTTTTATCCCTCAATATGGAGATATCAAAGTTGATGGGGTTTCAGTTTATAGCAATTTACGTGCCTGGCAGAATATGCTTGGCTATGTTCCCCAATCTATATTTTTGATTGATGATACCCTGGAACGGAATATTGCATTTGGGGTTCCTGATCATTTAATTGACTTAAATAAATTAAAGAAAGCAATTGAGATGGCTCAACTTAGTGAATTAGTTGAGCAACTTCCAGAAGGTGTGAAAACTGTCGTTGGTGAACGGGGAGTTCTTTTATCGGGAGGACAACGCCAAAGAGTTGGGATTGCACGGGTGCTTTATCACGAAAGAGAAATCCTAGTTTTTGATGAAGCAACTGCCGCTCTCGATACTGAAACAGAACATCTGATTACTGAAGCGACAAAAGCTTTAGCTGGTAATAAGACAATCATTATTATTGCTCATCGCCTTTCAACAATTGAGCATTGTGATTGTATTTACCAACTTGAACAAGGTCGAATTATTAAATCAGGCAGTTACCAAGAAGTGATTGTAGGAAGATAAAACTGATGTTATTTGTCATTATTGAAGCCTGAGAAGCCCATAGAAACAAAACATCTTCAATTTTATTTTCGTATGATATGAAACCAGTATTTAAATTTCGCAAAAATTTCGTACACAAGAATTTTTCTTATTCCTTGTTCCCTGCCATAACGAGTAATTTCACTAATTTAATCAAAACAGATTCCTATATTCATTCAGGATGAATTAGCAATGAGGATAGCTTACGTTACCACTTTTGATGCCAGAAATCTAACCATTAACAACAACTGGTCTGGAACTGGCTATTACATAGCCCAATCTCTGGCAAATCAGTTCAGTACTCTAGATTACATTGGTCCTTTAACAGATCCTTTTAATTTAAAAGCTGTTCGCAAGCTAAAAAATCACTACTATAAGCTATTCCAGAACAAAGATTATCGAAAAGATGCTGATCCTTTGACTCTCAAAAATTATGCAAGGCAGGTTGCAAAAAAAATGAACTGTATCAAATCAGATATTGTTTTCAGTGCCACGGTTAATCCAATTGCTTACCTTGAATGTGAGCAACCGATTGTATTTTGGGCAGATGGAACGTTTGCAAATATCCACAATTTCTACCCGCACTATAGCAATTTACCGCAAGAGGTTATTAAAGACTGGCATCGTATGGAAGAGCTTGCTTTACAGAAATGCAAGCTTGCCATATATTCATCCGATTGGGCAGCCAAATCTGCAATCTATAATTATGGAGCCAATCCTACTAAAGTTAAGGTTGTCCCCTTTGGTGCCAATATTGAAAGTTCTTTTACATTTGAGACCATTCAGGATGCAATTCAATCTCGACCTACAGATCAATGTAAGTTATTATTTATTGCCGTGGATTGGATACGAAAAGGGGGAAATGTTGCGTATCAAGTAGCTAAACAACTAAATCAGTCCGGCTTAAAAACCGAGTTAACTATAGTTGGTTGCCAACCGATGATTGATGAACCCCTCCCAGACTTTGTTAAATCTCTCGGTTTTATTAGCAAATCTACAGTTGAAGGCAAAAAGCAGATTCATAACCTGATTTCGGAATCTCATTTTTTGATTTTGCCAACACTAGCTGATTGTACACCAATCGTATTTTGTGAAGCGAATTCTTTAGGAGTTCCTTGTTTATCAACAACAGTTGGCGGCATTCCGACAATGATTCAAAATGATGTGAATGGTCGCCTATTTCATAAAAATGCTGCTATCTCTGAATACTGCGACTATATTGCTTACTTGTTCTCTAATTATTCAGATTATAGAAATTTAGCAATTGCTGCCTTTAACGAGTATCAATCACGGCTGAATTGGTCAGTAGCAGGGAAAAAAGTCAAAAATTTGCTTACAGAATACATCGTATAGGTAAAAAATAATGTACGCATTTCGCAATTCAATTGCTGCTTTATCTCGATCTACACCATATTTCCAGGGTAAGCGTCGTTTAGGAAACATTATCAGTCGTTTATTGACTAACTTCGATAGCGATCAAGAGTGTATTTCAACTGTAAAAATGCAAGATGGAAGCTGGATGCAGTTAGATGTGCGGAGTAGAACAGAGCAGTGGCCTTATTGGACGGGATTTTATGATAACGACATTTTGGCAAGATTATCAAGTTGCCTACAAGAAAAGAGTATTGTTTTTGATGTTGGCGCTCACGTTGGATTTTATTCAGTAGCATTAGGTCGCAAACTACAAGCATTAAATGGTCAATTGTATGCTTTTGAACCAGTAAAATCTAACTTTGAGAGGCTTACTACCAACATATTATTAAATAGTCTTGAAGGAATTGTATCAGCCCACAATATTGCACTTGGTGATGATGAAGACATCATAGAGATGTCTATGGAAAATGACAACAATTCTACAACCGGTAATGCAGTAATGGTTAAAGGAGAAATTCCAACTCATTATTTTGGCATGAATTCAACGGCTCGTTTGACAATGCTGGATACTTTTGTGAAGGAACAAGGGGTAGAAAACTGTCACCTGCTCAAGATTGACATTGAAGGATCTGAAGTTATGTTTTTCCGTGGTGGCATATCGTTTCTTAGTAAAACTCGTCCCATTATCTATGGCGAATTTAACAATTATTTCTTACCAAAGTTTGGACATTCATTTCTAGATGTAGTAGATATTGTCTCCAGTTGGAACTATCGCTTTTTTCAACAAACTCACTCATGTCAATTTGTTGATATCAGGGAAATTAAGCCCAATCTTGAGAATATTTTACTTGTCCCAGCAGAAACATCAGACTGGGTTTTGAATCAATTGGGAGTAGTCTCAGCATAAGTGAATAGGCACAGAAGTGGCACTCATCAGTTTGACGGACAGGCTTACCACTTAAAGATTGGCGTTTCTTTAGGAATAACAAATATGACTGAAAGCTTACTGGTTAGTATTATCATCAATAATTACAATTATGCTTGCTTTCTAGCAGAAGCCATCAATAGTGCCATTAACCAAACCTATCCTCACATTGAAGTTATTGTTGTTGATGATGGTTCAACTGATAATTCCCGTAATATTATTGCTGGATATGGTAATCGCATCATCCCCATCCTGCAACCTAACGGTAAACAAGCTGCTGCTTTTAATAGTGGGTTTGCCAAAAGCAAGGGCGACATTATTATTTTTCTAGATTCTGATGACTACCTGTTTCCCCAGACTGTTGAACGGATTGTTGCAGTTTGGCTGCCCAATCTTTCCAAGGTGCATTACCGTTTGGAAGTGGTTGATGCAGATAGGCAATCCTTGGGTTATACCTTCCCCCAAGGAGGTGAACCCCTATCAACGGGTGAAGTCTGGAAAACATTGCTTGATGTTGGCGGTTACGTCCGAGTTCCTACTAGTGGTAATGCACTCAACCGCAAAGCACTGCTACCTCTTTTTCCCATTGCTGATGATTACAAGCTAACTGCTGATGATTACCTGTCAGTGCTTGTCCCATTTGCTGGAGAAGTAGCAGCAGTAGAAGAACCTCTGGGAGCTTACCGGATTCACGGTAGCAATCAATGGGCATTAGCTACAGTAACTAGCGATCGCTTACATCGTTTTATTCGACATGACCTAGTAGTTTATAAATTGTTGCTTGATAAAGCCAAAGAACTTGGTTACGAATTACCGCAAGACTTTGAATTACGTTCTATGGCAAGATTTCAGGTTCGTCTGGCATCTTTGCGTTTAAACCCGGAGAACCATCCAATTGAGCATGACCAATTGTTCTATCTAATTAGTTCTGGTATTCAGAGTATCTGGAAATATACGACGTTTAGCTGGCAGAAACAATTAATCTACACAATATGGTTTCTTTGGACTGGGTTATTGCCATTACCTTTGGCTAAACCTGCTATTACCTGGTTCTTCACTCCCCTTTTTCGACCTCAGCTGCTTAAAAAAATTTATGCCTCCGTTAGCTAAGAGGTAGCTATGACTCATTCACCATTTCAAAGACTTCTGAATCGACGAGATTTTCAGCGTAATCCATTAAAAGCAGTAATGAAGAGGCTTTGGTGGAGACTTCGCTGGAAAGTGACTGATCAACCCTACGTAATTCCCTTTGCCGAAACGTTGAAAATTGTCATTCCCAAAACTGGCTCTGGAGCTGCTATTTATTACCAAGAATTTTCAGAACCCGAAACCGCAGATTTTTTGCTTCGATTCCTGAGACCTGGCATGGTAATGTTCGATATAGGCGCTCATATTGGTGAGTACACACTGCTGGCAGCAAAAATAGTCGGAGCATCTGGCCAGATATATGCCTTTGAACCTCAATCCCATTTGTTTCCTATTCTTAGTCAAAGTGTGGAAATGAATGGCTTTACTCAAGTTGTTCTCAATTGTGCTGCGGTTAGTGACTATGTAGGTGAAATTGAGTTTCAGATTCTTGACGAACCCACATTGTCATCAATTCGGAAGCAGGTAGTATCTGAGCAACTAGCGAAAATTGTTTCTGTTGACTGTACCTCGTTAGATGACTACTGGCTAAATCAAGAGCGCAAAATTGACCTGATCAAAGTAGATGTTGAAGGTGCTGAGAAATTTGTTTTTCAGGGCGCAACAAGGTTATTAAATTTGCCTTCCCATCTAGCACCAATCTGGATTTTTGAATATGCTCCTAACAGTTATGCGGACTTTGGCTATCAATCGCTTGAGATTTTGCAATTGCTCAAACAATATGGCTACGAGGTTTATCAGTATTGTTGTGCAGGACATCTAGAAATTTTCAATCCAAATGCACACTTGCCAGATATTATCAACTTGATTGCTACAAAAGATCGACTATCTCTTCTTGCCCAGATTCAGGGTCAGGAATATTTGCCTGTTATTGATAAAAAGGTAAATGTTAAAAATAGGGAGCATAGCGTGAGATGACTACAGCCTCCATTCGTGTCTTATTTATTAGTCATGCTTACGTTGTGGGAGTGAATCAGGGCAAATTAAATGCGATCGCCCAAACTGGCAATATTGAAGTCGGTCTTCTAGCCCCTAGTAACTGGAAAGCTTTAGAATGGAATCGCCTCATCCCATTAGAAACCCCCAACTCTTATATCCGCACCTACTCCGCTCCTGTTTTATTTAGCGGCCGTGGAGGCGCACATATTTATGCCCCTTGGACATTGTGGCAAGTGCTGAATGATTTTCGCCCCGATTTGGTTCAGGTAGAGGAAGAAGTTTTTTCCTTATGTGCATTTGAGTTTGCCATCTGGAGCAGATTCATAGGTAAACCCCTAGCTATTTTTGGTTGGGAAAATATTGATCGCCACCTATCTTTTCCCCGTCGCTGGATCTGTCGGTTTGTCCTGAATACTGCCAGTCTCATACTTCCAGGTAATCAGGATGGAGCAAAAATTATGCGCCGTTGGGGTTATAAAGGTTTGCTAGAAGTGATACCGCAAATGGGTATTGATCTTGAATTATTCACACCCCGTCCACAAAAAACCAGCGACCTGTTTCACATTGGTTTTCTGGGACGGTTAACCCACAGCAAAGGCATAGACCTGATTTTAACTGCTGCTCACTATTTACGCCAACAGGGTTTCAACTTCCGTATTCTCATTTACGGTTCTGGTGGGATAGAAGCACAACTGAGGCAAATATCCCAGGATCAAGGGGTAGCAGATTGGGTGATATGGCAGGGTGCTGTACCTCACAAACAAGCACCAGAGGCGATCGCTCAGTTCGACGTGCTAGTGTTACCCTCCCGCACTACTCCTGAATGGAAAGAACAATTTGGTCATGTCCTAATTGAAGCAATGGCAATGGGAGTTCCCGTAGTTGGTTCTGATAGTGGAGAAATTCCCAATGTGATTGGGCGATCAGATTTGGTTTTTCCAGAAGAAAATACTCAGGAACTAGCAAGCATATTGGCACGGTTGATTGAGGATAGGAAATGGTATCAAGAGATAAGGAATTATTGTCTGCATCGGGTAAATCAACTTTACTCCCATGAGCGCATTGCTGGTCGTCTCATCTGTTTATGGCAGAAAGTATTACAGCAAAAAAATAGTGAACTGGTTCTGAATTAGGAAGTGAAACAGATGTCACCGTATGTCTTTTGTGAGGTAGACTTTCAATGCGGTTAGTAATTGTTCGCAGAGAAACAGGTGTTGCTCTGAGCATGGATGTCTACGCTGACAATTTAGTTGCCGAATTAAAAGCAATTCGTCCAAATTGGGAAATTGTTGAGGTTGCACCACAACCCTGGAGCCGAAACCAAGAAAACCTGTGGCACTCTGGAACTGGTATTCGCAAGTATTATAAGCGTTTTTGGCATCATCCCCAACAAGTATCTCAAGTAGAAGGAGATATTTATCACATTATCGATCATACCAATGCTCATGTAGCCTATTGGTTGAAAAAGAAAGGTAAACCTATTATTGTTACTTGTCATGACTTAGTGCATTTTGTCTATCCAGAAATTCTCAAGGGAGAATCCCGTTTTCCGGCTTTAAGTATGGCATCCTGGAAATTTTCAGTACGAGGAATGGGTGATGCTGATTGTATAGTGGCTGTTTCATCAAATACAGCTAAAGATGTTCATGAAAAACTGGGTATTGAATTACAGCGAATTGTCGTAATTCCCAACGGAGTTGAAGTTTCGTTTTGTCCATTACCATCTGAGAAAATCAAATCTTTTCGGCAACAGTATCAGCGATCGCCTGAAGAAATATGTCTACTAAATGTTGGTTCTACTCACCAGCGTAAGAATATCATCACTGTTTTGAAAGTGTTAAAAACTTTAAAAGATCAGGGATTATCAGTACGTCTTTGGCGAGCAGGAGGCAAATTTACAGCAGAGCAAATAACCTTTATCAAAAAACACAATCTTCAACAAGATATTCTGGATTTTGGTACTGCTGATAAAAACATTTTGATTCAACTTTACAACGCAGCAGATATTTTATTAGCACCATCTCTTTATGAAGGGTTTGGTTTGACGATTATTGAAGCAATGGCCTGCGGACTACCTGTAATTACTTCTCAGGTATCGTCCCTACCAGAAGTAGTGGGAGATGACGGAATACTTGTCGATCCCAATTCTCCGCAAGCTATCGCCGATGCAGTATTTCATTTGAACAAAAAACCCGATCTTTATCATGACTTAGTTGAGAAAGGATTTGCCAGAGTCAAATCTTTTACTTGGCAAAATGCCGCTAAAAAGCTGGCAGTCATTTATGAAAAACTTTTGCAACCAGGCTAAAGATTTAAGGACGTTGAAAGATGAAAATCTTGTTATCTGCTTATTCGTGTGAACCGGGAAAGGGGTCTGAGCGTGGTGTGGGCTGGAATGTTGCTAAAGCAGTTGCTCAATATCACGAAGTTTGGGTGCTGACCCGACCAGATGAAAGCAGGGAAACCATTGAAGCAGAACTAATTCGTAACCCAGAACCGAATTTGCACTTTGTCTACTTTAACCTGCCTATCCTTGGTAGTATGTGGAAGTGGGGATTTGGTTTGATGCAACTGCACTATTACCTTTGGCAAATTCAAGCCTACGTAGTCGCCCGTCGTCTGCACCAAGAAATCAACTTCGACCTTGCCCACCATATCACTTTTGTTAAATACTCACGTCCTAGTTTTCTGGCATTCCTTCCCATTCCCCTAGTGTGGGGGCCAGTAGGTGGTGGTGAATTTGCACCCAAGGCATTTTGGCAAGATTTCAGCCTCAAAAATAAAATTTATGAGCTAGTACGTTTACTAGCGTGTTGGATATTTGAATTCGATCCCTTTGTTCGGTTCACTGCAAAAAACAGTGTGGTCGTCAAGACAACGACGGAAGACACTGCTGCCAGAGTGCGAAGTATGGGGGTAAAGAATGTGTCGGTTGAATTGGCAATTAGTCTGCTGAGTGAGGAAATTACCACTCTCGCTCGATACGCCTTACCTGGTAAGACACCAATCCGGTTTATTAGTATCGGTAGGCTATTACACTGGAAAGGGTTTCATCTAGGGTTGCAAGCCTTTGCTCAGGCTAATTTACCAGATGCCGAATACTGGATCGTTGGAAATGGACTAGAAAAACAAGCACTTCAGCAAATGACTGCAATGCTCAAGATTTCTCATCAGGTTAAATTCTGGGGTGAACTTTCTCGTGAGGAAACCTTGCAAAAGTTGGGTGAGTGTACAGCATTAATTCATCCTAGCCTACACGATTCTGGAGCAGGTGTATGTCTAGAAGCAATGGCAGCAGGTCGTCCAGTTATTTGCTTGGATTTGGGAGGACCAGCAGTTCAAGTTGCCAGCGATACAGGCTTTAAAGTTACTGCTACCACGCCTAAACAAGCTGTGCGGGAAATGTCCAAAGTGATCGCTCAATTAGCAGGCGATCGTGAACTGCAACAGCGCATGGGAGAAGCAGGACGCAGAAGAGTCAATGAAGTGTTCAATTGGGAAATAAAAGGTCGTAACTTAGCAAAGCTTTACCAGGAAATTGCTACTCAATCTCACCTGAAAAACCTATCAGTACCTTTAGCCACAATATCCACCTTCACCAGCAATCAACCTTCTTCTCACTCATCACCTTAAATCACTTTCAATACTCTTTTAGTGAGCATATATTTTTGTCAAAGGAGATATTCTTATGCAGCCAGTAGAATACTACCAAGAAAATGGCTATGTGATTTTTCGTAACTTAATTTCTATTGATTTAATTGATCAACTTCTAGAACGATATAGCAAAGAAATTGTACCTTCTTGCTATCCATTCTTTCGGCAAAATACAAATCGCTACGAAGTTAATCGTTTGAACGAGTTTGGCTATGTTGAACAGTCTTTTCTAGATATTCATGACTATGATAAGTTTCCTGAGTTTAGCAATATTGCCAAAGAAATTTATTGTAGTAATTCACTCCAAGATGCCCTCAGACAAATCACGGGTTCGCACAGTTTTAATCTGATGCAAACCATGTTATTTGATGCGAATACAGAAACTCGTCCTCATCAAGACTGGTGGTACTTAGATACAGTTCCCAATGGAAATCTAATAGCTGCATGGATTGCCTTGGAAGATATTGATGAGCGTGCAGGACGATTTTATGTGATGCCAAATTCCATTCACAACCCTGATTTTCATACTGATACTCCTAATTTATCCCATAGCGAATGGTTGCAACGTATTCAAATTTACTTTGAGGCTAATCAAGAGGATATTACAGCACCCAATTTGCAGAAAGGAGATGTTTTGTTCTGGAATTCTAAAACTATTCATGGTGCTTTGCCAACCCGTGACCGATGCTACTCCCGAAAATCATTAACTGCTCATTATATTCCATCAGAATATAAGTTTGGAAATCTTTTTACAGTCAAGGATTATATTGCCTATCAAACCTATAAAGGAGTAAATTTTTATCGCAATCAGCCAGATTATTCTTTTGCTAATGCCGTCAAATATAAGATTAAAAACTTGGCTTATAATTCTCCTGCTTTACTAAAATTAATGCGTAAACTACAGTTGGGAATTGCAAAGACAAATTATAAATAGTAAAAGACCATTGATTCTACTTTTTTATTGAATATCTTTACTCAGATATAAAGTCACCAAAAATATTGTCAGTAACAATTTCCAAATATTAAAATCGGAGCAGATTCTATGAATACATTACAGATTACTCAACAGGTGGTGAATCAATATTTTATCTGCTTGCAGCAGGCT
Source organism: Anabaena sphaerica FACHB-251 (assembly GCF_014696825.1). Lineage (NCBI taxonomy): Bacteria > Bacillati > Cyanobacteriota > Cyanophyceae > Nostocales > Nostocaceae > Anabaena > Anabaena sphaerica. Next base: position 48,304 of record NZ_JACJQU010000024.1, read on the forward strand.
TCACTTAAACCGATCCCCTGGAATATCTATCATACTAATTGCGATCCTGCCATAGCTACTTTAGATCCAACTTGTATTTACTTTAACAAAGTATTTCAAGAAATGGAGCAGCACTTAACAGTCAGAGGTTTGACTTTTTATCTGACCTGGGATACGGATAAACTTCCATCGTATGGAGATAATGTTGTTGCTATTTTGTTGGGAGATGAACACTGTCGTATCCCCTCCTACATTCATAAAGTACGAGCTATTTTCAAAACTTTGACGACGCGCTTAATGATGAGAGAGAATTTCTTTCTCCAACCTTCCTACCTAAACTTAATGATTCTGATACAGTTTTTGAGAAGCTGGTTAATTCGTACTCCAGGGTTACTTAACTTTTGGTTTCATAGGTTAATAGGAGCTAAAATTGCACATATTTATGATATTCCACTTGGCTACTACAAACAGGATGATTTACCAGTAAAAGATATAGTAGAACGTCAATACGATATATTTTTTGCTGGCAGCTTAATGCCTAATCATCCTATTTTGTCTTGGCGATACTGGCTCAGAAACCCTAAAGATATTGTTAGGAAACAAATGCTATCTGCTGTTAAAAAACTCCCAACAAAGTATGCACAACTCAAAATAGCAGTAAGTACAACCAATGATTTTGGACTAGAAGGAAAATTCTACACAGATGAACGAAGTTACTCAGAAAAGTTGATGGATACAAAAATATGCCTTGCTCCTCGCGGTACGGTATTAGAAACCTTTCGTTTTTTTGAAGGTTTAAGGTATGGCTGCATTGTTGTGGCACAAGTTTTACCAGACTCCTGGTTTTATCAAGGTTGTCCTGCAATTCAGCTATCCGCTTGGAATGAGTTGGAGCAGATAATTGAAGGCATACTACAAAACAAAGAATTAATGCAAATACAGCAAGAAAAAACTCTAAAATTTTGGCATGAAAAGTGTTCAGAAGTGTCTGTAGGTAACTTTATGGCAGCAAAGCTTAACTCACCATAAAGGTTAGAATAATTGGCAATATTCCAATCTAATCATCATTCTTAACTACATAAACAAAACTCCAATTTTTCCCATACCAATGTTTAAGGAGCTTTACATTTCAAAAGCCTATATCAACTATAGGAATCCGGTTTGGTTTCTGAATTTATTTGTGTAAGCAGGAATAGGGTTGTAGAGGATTTGGGTGTACAGAGTTTTGTTCAATAATCAAATAGGAATCAAATAGGACTCCTATATGCTGATACTACACTACTGAATTACCAGCATTATGTTTTTACGATTATCTGCAATTAAAAAACAGAAAACACAAGTATTTATTGATAACACAACTTTAATTATCTTTGCCTTTTGCACAGTTTTCTACTCACGAATTTTTTGTTCAATTACTAATGCTCCTTCAATCCTTAACCTTGCTCACTTCGTAGTTGTTCCGTTTGTATTAGTGGTTGTATTATTGACAACTCGCACAAAAGACCAAAAACAAATTGCAATTGCCTATTCTTTTCTATTTGGACTTTTTATTTTGCTAGTAGTAGTTTTGGCTAGTGCTTTGTGGAATCATGCAGGTTTCATTAACGCCATTGTTACTTTCATGATGCTTGGTGAACCCTTCATGTTCCTACTCGCTATTTCTTGTATTCCCATGTCTGCTAAATCTATTACACGCATGAAGAAGTGGCTCATCTGGTCTGCTGTGATTAACTTTTTACTTGCTGCTATCCAAAAACCCTTAATTGACTCAGGGAAACTCTACGCTGACGGATTGAATGGAACAGACGGATGTGGCGGAGTATTTTTTGTTTCTGGGGCAGGAAATTATATATCCGCTTCGGTATCAGTTGCCTTTGCTCTCTACTTCTTTACCAATGAAAAGACTGTTCCACTATGGATGAGAATTACGGTAATTCTTGCTGCTTTCTGGCAGATTCTTTTTTCTGATTCCAAACAACTTCTACTTGCCTATCTGATTGCTTGGGGTTCGCTGATTCTACTAAATTTTCAGGATCTTAGTCAAACTATCAAACTTCTGATTGCAACCTTTATTTTCGGATACGGATTTCTTTGGTGTGTACAAAACTTAGAAGCGTTTGCCGGATTTTTGGCCTGGGCGCGACCAGAACTCTACGGACAAGATGGTGAGGCTTGGTATGCTAAATTTTACTCAGTACGCTCTATTTTATCTCATTATCAATCCTCTCTCAATTGGTTGTTTGGTCTCGGTCCAGGACATACTGTAAGCCGACTGGGAGTATGGTTTCTCAAAGATTATTGGTCAATACTTAGACCACTAGGTGCTACCACCAGTCCCATTGGTATTGAAGGAATGGAGTTTGTGAATAGTTTTTGGCTTTGTTATAGTTCCAGTCTTTTTAGCCCTATTTTTGGTTGGGCTGGAATATGGGGAGATATAGGAATTTTGGGTGTAGGAGCTTACCTATTCCTATGCAGTTTAGTTTGGCAACATTTTGGTCTAGATGATTCTTTGAAAGTAAGTCTGTTAGCTGTTATTGTTCTTGGTTTTATTTTTACTCAAATGGAGGAACCAGGCTTCATGCTTTCGCTGGCATATATATTAGGACTTTCATGGCAAAAACAACGACTGAGGAAACAGACAAAACAGGCTTCTAGAGCAGTACCGCAACAATGGGTGACGCTTTAACAATACAAGTCCTCGAAAAAGCTCGATATCGTAACATAGTTAATCATAATCTCTTGAATAACTGAGCTAACGTCCCAGAGTACGGTGCTAATCCCAACAACGGACTGAATGACTTATTAACTACTATAACTATGAAAATTTTAATGTCTGCTTACTCCTGCGAACCTGCTGTGGGTTGGAATATTGTGCGAGAAGCCGCCAAATACCATGAGGTCTGGGTACTAACCCGACCCGATGAGAGCCAGGATGTGATCAAGGCAGAACTAGCACGCAACCCCATGCCAAATCTGCACTTTGTTTATTTTACTTTGCCTTTTTGGCAGGATAGTAGAAAATGGGGACAGTCTGGAGGAATGCAGCTTCACTATTACCTCTGGCAAATTCAGGCATATTTTGTTGGTAAACATCTACATCAAGAAATTAACTTTGATTTGATCCACCATGTTACCTTTGTCAATTATTCCAGTCCTTGCTTCTTGTCACTACTACCAATTCCCTTAATTTGGGGTCCGGTAGGCGGTGGAGAATCAGCGCCAATGAGTTTTTGGCAGGATTTTAGCTTGAATGGCAAAATTTACGAAATTGCCCGGAGTTGCGTTCGATGGCTGGGAGAGCAAGACCCCTTTGTACGTCTTACTGCTAAAAGAAGTTTTGTAGTTCAAGCTACAACTAAAGATACAGCCCAGCGCCTCTATAAAATGGGTGCAAGCAATGTGCAAATCCACTCTCAATCAGGGTTATCAGCAGAAGATATGGAGCTTCTCAGTCAATATGAAATGCCTAATGAGCCAATAGTCAGATTTATTAGCATGGGTAGACTTTTACACTGGAAAGGTTTTCATCTGGGACTGCGTGCCTTTGCTCAGGCAAATCTACCTAACACAGAATACTGGATCGTCGGAGAAGGTCCACAGAGGGATATACTACAAACTTTGTCCATAGATTTAGGAATTGTTCAAAAGGTGAAATTTTGGGGCAAATTACCCCGACATAAGGCTTTAAATCTATTACAAGATTGTCACGTCTTAGTTCATCCCAGTTTGCATGATTCTGGTGGGTGGGTGTGCATGGAAGCAATGGCTGCTGGTCGTCCTGTAATTTGTCTAGATTTAGGAGGACCTGGGGTTCAAGTTACGGAGAAAACTGGTTTTAAGATTCCCCCTGATGAACCATACCAAGCTGTACGCGACTTGGCGGCTGCAATGATTTATTTAGTTACAGAGCCAGAACTGAGGGTCAGTATGGGTCAGGCAAGTCGGAAATTAGTACGTGAAAATTACACTTGGCAGGTTATAGGTGAGCATTTGAATCAACTTTATTTAGGGCTTGCTAACAAGAAAGTCTTGGAGATGGATGTTGTATCTCAAGTGTTTTAAAGCTGCTTTCAAATTAATTTTTCCAACTTTCATCAACACACCAACATACACATCATGATTGCTGCATTGTCAAAAACGACTGGATATTAATTAATCAATCATCTAAATTTTTAGAAAGGTTAATCGAGTGAGAATTTTGGTGTTACATAACCGTTATCAGTACGCTGGAGGGGAAGATTCAGTCGTACAAGCTGAAAAAGCTTTACTGGAGGAAAAAGGGCATCAGGTTGAATTAATTGAAGTTAGTAATAATGACATAGTTGGCATGAAAGGCAGAATTAATGCAGCTTTTAGTGCTATCTATTCACCTGCCTCTAAGCACTATGTAAGTCAAGCGATCGCTCACTTTTGTCCTGATGTAGTACACATTCATAACTTTTTCCCTCTACTCTCTCCATCTGTGTATGATGCTTGCAAAATTTATCAACTGCCTGTTGTACAAACACTACACAATTACAGACTTGGCTGCCCCAATGCCATGCTATTTCGGAACAACACCGCTTGTGAAGATTGCTTGGGAAAGAAGATAGCATGGTCTGGTATTTTACACGCCTGCTATGGTGGTTCGCACGTTCAAAGCACTGTTGCTGCTGCGATGTTAGCTGTTCATTGGCAGCGCGGTACTTGGCACAAATCAGTTGATGCTTACATTGCCCTGACAGCTTTTCAGAAAGAAAGGATGGTTCAGGCTGGCCTTTCTAGGGAAAAAATCCACATTAAGCCCAACTACATCCCAGATCCACAATCATTAAATATTACTAAAACAAACGGTGAATACGCACTCTTTGTAGGGCGAATTTCCCCTGAAAAAGGTATTTCAACTCTTTTAAATGCCTATTTACAAAATAGTTTGCAAATACCTCTGAAAATAGCTGGTACTGGTCCGCTGCTTGAGAGCTTACAGGCAAGTATTCAATCTGCTGGACTTGGTGATGTGATCCAATTTCTAGGTCAACAGGATAAGATAGCAGTAATGCAGCTAATGTGTAATGCAAGATTTCTGATTTTCCCTTCAATTTGGTATGAAACGTTTGGTTTAACGATAGTTGAAGCCTTTGCTTGTAGCTTACCTGTATTGGCATCAAATTGGGGTAGTATGGCGGAAATTGTGGAGAACAATGTTACTGGTTTGCATTTCCAAGCAGGCAGTTCAACAGATTTAGCAAATAAAATAAGATGGGCATACGAGCATCCTGAAGAAATGATTTGTATGGGTAAAAATGCTCGCTCTACTTATGAAGCACTTTATACGTTTGAACATAATTACCAACAACTAATAGCAATTTATCAAGCAGTAATTGATAAATAATTGACAATAGATCTCTTGCCAAATTGTTTATGTGGTATGATGAGGGGTTTTAGGTTGTACGTATTTTTGGGTGTCTTTGCGATAAGTAAGTGGGCGTTAAAAATTGTCGTTATGACAAGGGAACAGGGAACTCTTAACGGGGAACGGGGAACAGGGTTTTGGTGAATTTACTTTTTGTTACATACTACTCTTCGAGAAGCCGCTACGCGTCTACGGTTTTTTCCCGCCGACTTACTTAGCTACGCTCGCCGAAGGCATCGCAAATTCAAAGATAGGTATCATCATCTAAGTAAGTGGGCGTTAAAAAATATAATATAAACCTAACCCCCCAGCCCCCTTCCCTACTAGGGAAGGGGGAGTCAAAGCCTCTCCCCTGGTAGGGGAGAGGTTTGGAGAGAGGTTTTATATTTAATTGTGCCAAGTTACTTACAACCAATATTTTCATCCCACTCAAGTTAAAAGATAGATACATTGGTCGGCTGGCTCTGGCAAGTGTCAGCCAAGTTGCCATCAGTAGCCACTAGCGGTAGTCTGACAGTAAAGGTTGCACCTTGGTCAAGACCAGAACTTTCGGCTTGAATAGTACCGTTGTGTAATTCAACTAAGTTCCGAACAATTGCCAGTCCCAACCCCAACCCGTTAAATTTTCTGCTAATCGTGCTATCCTCTTGTCTAAAATATTCAAATATTTGTGGCAAAAATTCTGGGCTAATACCTTTACCTGTATCGCTAACTTTGATTTGAGCATAAGCAGGATAATCGGTAGCGGAAATTGAATTCTGTTCTGTTAATGGTTGTTCAGTTTCTATGACTTTTGACAGTTGAACTATCACTCTTCCTCCCTCTGGCGTAAACTTAATGGCATTGGATAAGAGATTGTCAATTAGCTGCTGTAAGCGAGTTGAATCACCCCTAACTTGCACTAGATTAGGGTCAATATCAGTAATTAGCTGAATTGACTTCATGTCCGCAGAATGGCTAACTTTTTCTATGGCAGCAGAGACGATAGAACTCAAATTTACTGGACAAATATTCAGCCTAATTTTCCTGTGGAGAATGCTGGAGACATCTAGCAAATCTTCAATCAATTTCACTTGAGCCTGTGTATTGCGCTCAATAGTTTTTAAGGCTTCTGTGCTCTGTTGGGCATTTAACTTGCCGCTCATCAGTAGTTTAGTCCACGCCAGAATCGGACTCAGTGGAGTACGAAGCTCGTGAGAAATAATTGCTAAAAAATCATCTCTGAGGCGGTTAGCTCTCTCTGCTTCTGCCCGTGCGACTTGTTCTCGTTGCAGCAAAAGTTGTTTTTCCACTTCCGCTTGCTTGCGGTCAGTAATGTCTTCGGCTATACCTACTACTCGGTAAGGTTCTCCAGATTGGTCTTTAATTGGAAATCCCCGATCTCGTATCCACCGCATCTCGCCATCGGGACGAATAATTCGATACTCTTGGTCGTAACCACCTATATGCGCTTGCTCACAAAAGATAGTTCGCACCTGCTCACGGTCTTCTGTATGAATTCCTTCTAGCCAATCATAAAAATTTGCATATAACAGAGAACAGGAGCGTCCCCAAATGCTTTCATAATTAGGACTGACGTAAATGAGTTGATTATTCTTGATATCTGACATCCAAAATACTGCATCAGTAATGTTCTCAGCAAATTGACTCAGCATATCACTAGCGTGACAAGTATCAGTCTTACCATCAGCATTTGTGATCAGCTTCTCCTCTAATACTTCTACTTTTGCAGCATGACTACATAGGGTATGATTTTGTGCATAATCTGGTATTTTATAACACATTAAAACGGAACTTCCTTAATATGCAAGTTAAATTTCCAGCAACTGAGAGGGATTTTAACTAAACTGTACTGAGGTTGGTTCTAAGTAAGTGGGCGTTAAAAAATATAATATAAACCTAACCCCCCAACCCCCTTCCCTGCTAGGGAAGGGGGAGTCAAAGCCTCTCTCCTGGTAGGGGAGAGGTTTGGAGAGAGGTTTTATATTTAATTGTGCCAAGTTACTTAGAATTGTGCAAAAACTTTTACGTTACTATTGTCCAACCGAGAAATTGAGCTACCTGTTCACCGAGAGAAAGAGGATCAAAGGGTTTAATAATTACTCCCGAAATGTGAGCATCCAACAATGAAATTTGCTCAGGTAAAGTTACACAAGCAGTTAATAAAATTACTGGCAAAGTCTGCATATCTGGATTACTTCTTAATTGTTTTAAAAAATTGAAAGCATCCATTTCTGGCATGACTCCATCGAGAATAATTACATCTAATGTTTCTGTCTTGGCTTTATCTAATCCTTCATATCCTGATTTGACTGTGATTACATCCCATTTACATATATCTTCTAAAACACAACGCAACAAGATTAAGGTATCAGCGTTATCATCAATTACTAAAATCCTTTTCTTGACATCTTTATTCAGAACACAAGATTGTAACTGACTTACCATTTAATTTTTAACCTCAGATATTTTAACTGTAAACAAAAATTTTAAAGATTGTTTGAAGATGACAAAATTTTTTCTCCCTGTTTCTCGATCCTCTGTTCGGTATTAAGGCTATACATATAGCAGTATGCAGTTGAATCAGATACAAAATTGTCCGGGAAGTCCATACAATAAAAGACTTTCAACTCTGTTCCCTGTTAAGAGTTCCCTGTTCCCTGCTATATAGCATGATTACCATTGCAGAAGCTCTGTTATTTGTTCCACCAATTGCAAGGGGTCAAATGGTTTGCTAATTACCCCTTTAACTCCTAAGCTGTTAAAAAGTTTTAAGTCTGAACTTTGTACTTTAGCAGTCATCAAAATTACTGGTATTACTTGAGTATTGGGTTCACTTTTTAAGCAATTAAATAAAGTTATACCATCCATATCTGGCATCATTACATCTAAAATTATGGCATCTGGTTGTTCAGTTTGAGCTAAAGTAATACCTTCATGGGGACTTTGAGTAATCAATGTTTCCCAAGCTCCAAATTCTTCTAGGCAAGTGGAAATTATAAAACCAAGGTCATATTCATCGTCTATGACTAAAATGCGTTTTTTGGTCATTTTTCTATCCTCTGTTGCTAATTACAAATTGGGTTGTATTTTCGGGTGGGAACGAGCGTAAATATTGTTTGCTATCCAGGGAGGGGTAGAGCGTAAGCATTCAGGTGGGTTAATAAATAACGTGGGTAAGATCCCCGACTTCTTATTTGACAATGCCGAGAAATTATGAATAATGGAAAGAAGTCGGGGATCTGAGTTCTTACGTGAATACTTACGATAGAGCAACAAATTTAGTAATGTTTAGGTAGAGAAAAATAAAAAGTGCTACCTTGTCCTAAAACACTTTCCACCCAAATTTTGCCACCATGCTGCTGAATAATTCGACTGCAAATAGCTAAACCTAAACCTGTGCCTCCTTTTGGACGAGAATCACTAGCATCTACTTGCTGAAATTTGCCAAAAATGCTGTTTATTTTATCGCTAGGAATTCCCCTCCCTTGGTCTTGAATTTTAAATAAATAACTATCCGGTGTTTCGGCAAGACTTAGTTTTACTGTAGTCTGAGCAGGAGAAAATTTAATGGCATTACTAATTAAATTGATCAAAACTTGTAGCATCCTGTCCGCATCTACCCACACTTGATAAGGACTGGCTGAATTTTGCAAATCAATGTGATTTTCTTGTGCTATTGTTTGCATCGAGTCTATAGCTTGATTGATCAGGTTACTCGCATTACACCATTGTTGATTGAGGATAAATTTGTTATTTTCTAGACGTTCTAAATCAAGAATGTCATTTAATAATCTGGTTAAACGTTCTGTATCGCTAGTAGCAATTTGTAAGATTTTTTGCATTTTTTCTGGTTGACTTTTGATTGTACTCGTAGTCATTAATCCTAAACAACCACGAATAGAACTTAATGGCGTTCTGAGTTCATGGCTGACTATGGAGATGAACTCGTTTTTCATTTTCTCCATATTCCGAGCATTTGTAATATCTTCTACAGTGCCGACATATCCTATGCAGTTACCCGTATCAGAAAAAATAGGAACAGCAACTAGCTGACAAATACGAAAGCTTGTATTTTCATGGAGGAAACGCAATTCGGTAAAGAATTGTTGGTTTGTTAAAATTTCCGCATTCCATTGGGGTAAAAAAACTTTTAAATCTTCTGGGTGAATAAAATTTTTCCAGCCATCTCCTAGTGATTGTTCGAGGGTAAAGCCACAAATTTTCTGACAGCGAGGATTGCAATAGAGCATCTTTCCTTGAGCATCTGTTTTAAAAATACCAACAGGGGCAAATTCATTGAGAGAACGAAACAAATTTTCGCTGCGTCGCAAGGCTGTTTCAATTTGTTGACGTTGCCGCAGTTCTGTTTCTAGTTGCTGGTACAATTCTGACTGTTGAATAGCGATCGCTATTTGATTAGCTAACTGCTGAAGTAAATCAATTTCCCAGGTTTGCCACCCAGCACAGTATTTTATGTCATCACTACATTGATGCGTGATCAGCAGTCCCCACAGATGACTGTTTTGCATAATCGGCACAACCCACTGGGCTGTAACTTGATTGTCTCCTAAATTAGCAGCCCAGCAAGGTATTACTTCCTGATTCTGGCAATGATTGAAAATAGTCACTTCTCCATTGAGATAGTGCTGGTAACACTCTGGAGGCAGAAAATCTAGATCCTGAACCGAGTTGATAATGCTTAAGGATGGATTACTAACAGCTTCAGCAATGACGTAACCGCTACTATTAGTAGTGATACGATAGAATAAAACTCGATCTACTGCCAGCAAATTCTGCACCTTGGTGACAGCAGTATTGATAATTTCCTCTACATTCAGAGACTGGCGTATTTGTTGCGTCAGCCTCATAAATATTTGTTCTCGTTCGATTTGTTGTTGCAGTGCCGTTTGAGACTTTTCTAGCTCTGAAGTCCGTTTTTGCACCCGGTTTTCTAAGTCTGCATTCAGTTCTTGGAGTTTAATTTCGGCCAGCTTGCGATCGCTCACTTCTACCATAGTCCCCAACAATCGTACCGCTTGACCCGCATCGTTTAAGAAAAATTGACCTCTACCTTCAATCCAATGAATACTCCCATCAGGCCAAACCACACGAAATTCCTGATAATAGTCTTGTTGCTCCACAAAAGCCTGATTAAGAGCTAAATTTACAGATTGCCAGTCTCGTGGGTCAACCAAGGATTTTAAAACTATAAATTCCTGGTCTACTAACCCAAACAACTGATCATGACCAATCGACCAAACAATCCGATCTTGCAGTAAATCCCAATCCCATACTCCCATTTTTGCCGCTTTCAAAGCCAGCATTAGCTGTTGATGAATTTTAGAAATCTCTTCAGCTTTTTGCAAAACTAGCCCCACAATTATATTTCTTAACTCTTTGGCTACTTCAATTTCGCATCGTTGCCAAGGTAAAGATTTTAAATTTACTGTTTCTTGCCACAATTCAAAAGACTTCCGTGGGGATAAACGCACACTACCATCTGCACTTATATCTACAGGTTTATGAGGATTCCCTGCCCAATTAACAGTTTGAATCACCTCTGGACGAAACCATAAAATATACTGCTGATATTCCTGAGAAATTCTCACTGCTAGTAGACCACTAGCAACATTTTTAAACTTTTCTGCTTCTGGGTAAATCTTAGCCAAAGAATCTGCTGCATAAAGATAATCACTTACCCCTTGATTAAAAATGTCTGCTTCTAAAAAATCACAAATATTTTTAATCTCCTTTAACACAGGTGTTTTGCCAATCATAGCCACCTTGTTCATATCACAAATAGCTACCCCTTCAGCACCAACTAAGGCTAATAATTGACTTCTGTTTTTGATTAAAACTTCTATCCAATTTTCATTTTTGATAATTTCCGGTAAAATATCAGATAAAATTCCTTTCAAAATAATATTGTAATCTAAATACTCATTTTCTTCTTTAGCTGAAATTTCTAAAGACATCACCCTACCGAGTAATTCACAAGCAGTACGTAATTTATAAGGAACATATTTAGCTGCTGAATAATGATGACAAGCAATTAAACCCCATAATTTTTGTTCCCGGATTAATGAAATTGACATAGAAGCAGTTACACCCATATTTTTGAGATATTCAATGTGTATAGGAGAAACACTTCTTAAAACACTACCACTCAGATTTAAAGGTATATTATTCACTGAATTGTCAATATTTATCACCTTTACAGCTTGATAATTTACATCCGGTATGAGACGCAAAGGATTGAGAGTATATAATTGTTTAGCTTGTTTAGGTATATCAGAAGGTGGATAATGTAAGCCCAAAAAAGGACTTAAACTTTCTAATTTAGCTTCTGCTATCACTTCACCTGCACCTTCAGAATCAAATTTATAAACCATTACTCTGTCAAAGTTTGTCAAGTTTCGGATTTCTTTGACAAGAAATTGGCATAATTCATCCAAATGCGACAATTTTTGCAATTTGCAAATCACAGGTTGTATTAAGCTGTACAAACTCAAAAAATCACCATTATCATTTTTTGGAGATACAAGTTCTAACTCAAGAATGATGAATCCATCTGATTTATGAATAATCCCATCAAAATTCTTTCTACCTTTTTGGGTATCAATATATAAATTTAACGGGTTAATTTTTTCAGATAATTCCGCTAAAGATTTTTTGATGAGGTGGATTTGCTTGCTATTGAATAATACTTTTAATGTTTTACCTAAAATATCTTCAGTATGAATACCAAGAATATCAAAAGTATTCTCACTAACTTGAATGATATTTAAATTAGGTGCTTGTAAAACCAAGAGAATCCCATGAGGCTGAATTAAGCCAGGAATATGAATAAGTTCTTTATCACAGTTAGTTAAGTCCACTGGTGTTTTTTTTGCTAAAAACTTGATTTCGTTCATAACGTTCATAAACATAGCTACCTAATAGCTACCTATTTGAGTTGAGAACTTATTCGTGATAGCGTAGCGTGACGTAAGTCATGGGAAGGGAACAGGGAACAGAAAGTGTTCATGAATCATTTAGGATTGTTATAGATAAGTGCTAAAAAAATGACAGCAAAGTATTCTATCTTCTTGAGTATGAAAAGAAAAATTAAAGATTTTATGAAGATTACAAAAATGATAAAAAACTCAACCTTTTTCCTATTCTCAGCGTGGAAGGATATTTTAATCACTACATTTTAGATAACACTGAGGATTATAAACACTGAAAAAAAGCAAAAATAAATACCATCAATTAATTAGATAGCAAAATTTTCATAATTCGCTCTAAAAGCTATATTTTTGAACCTAAAAACCAAGTTTTTAGTTTATTAATCCTTAATCAATTTACTTTCTGTTTATCATATAAAATATCAACCTAAGAGGATGTTTTAAAAGTTTTGAATGTATAAATAAACCCCTCTCCAAACCTCTCCACCTCTCCCTACCCCTCTCCTGAAAGGAGAGGGAACTTATGGACTCCCCCCTGTAGGGGGGAACTTGGGGGGTGCGGGGAGAGGCTTTGAAACCCCCATTCCCTCGTAGGGAAGGGGGGAAGGGGGGTTAGGTTGCTGAAGATTATTGGTTTCATCTAATACTTTTCAAACAACCTCTAAGTAACTTGGCACAATTAAATATAAAACCTCTCTCCAAACCTCTCCCCTACCAGGAGAGAGGCTTTGACTCCCCCTTCCCTAGCAGGGAAGGGGGTTGGGGGGTTAGGTTTATATTATATTTTTTAACGCCCACTTACTTAAATCTAATTAAACAGACTTAAAAATATTGTGTAATATGGATTTATAAAGAAATCGAGCGAGCCAAAACCACCGAGATAAAGTAGCGGAACTTGGCAAACACACTTTATCGTGCTTATGAAAATCTTATTAGTAGAAGATGACAACATCACCCGTGAAACAATAGCTAACTTTCTCACATCTCACGAATACCAAGTTAGTTTAGCTACTGATGGAGAAATGGCGTTAGAATTGCAAGAACAGTGTGAGTATGACTTAGTAATATTAGATGTTCTCCTGCCTAAATTAGATGGCATCAGTATATGTAAACAATGGCGACATCAAGGCTGTCAGACTCCTATTTTGCTAATTACTGTTAAAAATCAAGTCACAGAAAGAATTATTGGACTAGAAGCAGGAGCAGATGATTACCTTACTAAACCTTTTGATTTAGAAGAACTACTAGCAAGAATTCATGCTTTACTACGCCGCAGTAAATCTTTTACTCCCCAGGAAATAAATTGGGACGGTATTCACTTTGACTCAGCTAGTGGAAGAGTATATTCTGGTAATCAATCTATACATCTGACACCCAAAGAATACTGTTTATTGGAATTATTTCTACTTAACCCCAAACGAATATTTAGCCGTCAAGCCATTTTAGATAGGCTTTGGGATTTTGCCGAAATTCCCGGTGAAGGAACTGTAAGCACCCATATTAAGAGTTTGCGTCAAAAGTTAAAAGCAGTGGGAGCAGAAGATCCAATTGAAACTGTATATGGTCTGGGATATCGCTTAAAAACTCTCAGTGACTCTGAGCAATTCTCACCTCCTACCCAGTTCAATACTTCGGGTGTGCAAACGCATACTGAAGAGAAAGTGCAAATCATGACCTCAAGAGTATGGAATAAATTTCAAAATCATTACGTAGAGGAAACAAATAAACTATCACAAATTACAACTACTTTATCAACAACACAACCAGATATAGAACTAAAAAATCAAGCCGAACAAATGGCTCATAAATTAGCTGGAAGTTTGGGCAGTTTGGGTTTTATGAACATATCGCAACAAGCAAGAGAATTAGAGATATTATTGCAACAGACAGTTTTGAATCCTGATGATATCCAGCAAGCAAGGGAACTAAGCAAAGGTATACAACAAGAAGTTAGCAAAGTTTCCACTGTTTTAGAGCCTGCAACACAAGCGAATGCTGAATTTATAGCCTATTCACCATTATTGTTAATTGTAGACGAGGATCTGATGTTGGCGGAGCAAATTCGGATTCAGGTAATGAGTAGCACCAGACAAGTTAATATGAATCAATGGAAATGGCGGGTAGAAATTGCCACAGATATAAATGTAGCCCGGAAAATGATTACTCAAACCCCACCTGATGTAATTTTATTAGATCTAAACATCTCTGGTAGGGGTGAAGATGGTCGAACTCTCATGCAAGAATTATCAACTCATACACCAAAAATTCCTGTAGTTGCTTTTACAGCCAAAGATACTCTCACAGATAGAGTAGATTTTACTCGTTGGGGTGGATGTTTCTTTGTGAATAAAAACTTACCTATATCCACAGCGTTACAAGCTTTAAATGCTCTAATTAAACCACTATTCCAAAATTACCAATATCGGGTTTTAATTGTAGATAATAATCAGAGATTATTTCACCAATTATCTAATCTATTAACCAACTATAAAATTGAAGTTATTATCTGTGATAATGCTCAATATTTTCTTCAATTATTAAATAATAATCAGCCAAATTTAGTAATTTTAAATCAACAAATAGCTGGATTTAGTGGCATAGATTTGTGTCGAGTTGTGCGAACAGATCCTCAATGGCATAATCTACCAGTAATATTTATCTCAACTAATAGTAACCCTGAAATAATTTTTCAAGCTTATGCCGCAGGTGCAGATGATTATTTTAGCAAATCCATGAATAAAAACGAAATCGCTACAAGAATTTGGCAACGACTACAAAGATGTTAATTGAGTTTTGATCAAATTTACCAACCAAATAAGTCAGCTAATAAATTAATAAGATTCATAGGATTAAAGGGTTTAGTTAACAAACCTACAACCCGTAATTGAGAAAGTTGCTTTTTGTCTTCAGGCTGCACTTTCGCAGTCAGAAATGCGACCGGAATATCTTGAGTAAGAGGATTTGCTTGCAATTTTTTTAGTACCTCAATCCCACTCATATGTGGCATTGAAACATCTAATATGATACCATCTGGTTTTTCAATTTCAGCTAAATACAATCCTTCTTCACCTGAACTAGCTAATAAAACTTTCCATCCAGCAATATCTTCTAAACATCCCTGAATTACAGCTTGAATTGCTTCTTCATCATCAATAACTAGCACCCGTTTTGTAGACATAACTTCTCAAGTATTCTCATTATGATTTTCTCGAAGTGGTAATGTAAAGAAAAATGTGCTGCCTTGTCCTAAATTGCTCTCTGCCCAAATCTGCCCTTCATGTTGTTGGATAATATTCCGACAAATTGACAAACCCAAACCTGTACCACCTTTTTCTCTAGAATCGCTAGAATCAACTTGCTGAAACCAACCAAATATAGTTTCTAATTTATCTGCTGGAATTCCTTGTCCTTGGTCTTGCACCTGAAACATTACATAGGGTGGATATAGAACATTGAGTAAAGAATTATTCGTTAAATGAGCAAATATTTGTGCTTGAGTTTCCTGGCTATCAACTAAGATATTACTAACAGTAATGGTAGTACAAGGTGTAGAAAACTTGATGGCGTTACTCAACAGATTTGTTAAAGTTTGAATAATCGCGTCAGGATTAACCCAAATTTCGATTGAGATAGTATTTATATTGAAATTTATGTGATTTTTTTCTGCCTCTGGTTGCATGAGATTGACAGAATCTATAATTAAGTTAGCTGCATCACAACTTTGTTTTACCAGGATTGTATTACCAGACTCCAATTTCTGTAACGCAAGAATATCATTAACTAACCTGACTAAACGCGCTGTTTGAGCAGCAGCAATATTAATCATTTGGCTACGCTTTTCAGGATTTTTATCATAAACTTTACCTGCTAATAATCCTAAAGCACCGTTTATTGCTGTTAATGGAGTTCGCAATTCATGACTAGCAATAGAGATAAAATCTTTTTTCATTTTCTCAACTGCACGAATTTCAGTTATATCTTCTACAATTCCGATATAACCACTCATTTTCTCCTGTTCTATCAACATTGGAGCTAAATGAATTCGTGCATAATGGATTTGATTATCTTGATAAAAATATTTCACTTCATGACAAAAATCTAACTCACAAAAATCTTTCGGTGAATTATTTAAAATCATCAACCATTCTTTTAATATCTTCTCTCGGTCATCTGCATGGATAAAATCTAACCAATTTTTTCCTCTAGTTGCTGCTATAGTTAGTCCAGAAATTTTTTGGTAATAAGGATTAGTATAAATAATTTTTCCTTCCTTATCAGTCAAAAATACACCTATAGGTAAACATTCCGTGAGTGAGCGAAATTTGGTTTCACTTTTCTTTAGGTCTGCTTCTTTTTGCTTTTGTTGGGTAATATCATTATTAATTTCTAGGATTTTCACAGGTTTACCAGACTCGTCTTTTTGTAGTACCCAACGACTGGAAACAGTTACATAAGTGCCATTTTTATCACTATGAATTAACTCTCCTTCCCAATATCCTAATTTTAGAACTTGTGCTTGAATTTCAGCTAATGGCTGCGGAAATTGGGTTTTTAAAAGTTTGTGAGATACTTTTCCTATAGCTTCGGCTTTTGTCCAACCATACATCTTTTCTCCTCCGTTATTCCAAAAAGTAATGACTGAGGAATTGATATCTTTAGTCAAGATGGTATCATGAGCCAAATCCAAAAGTTGAGCTTGTTCCCAAAGCTTTTGTTGCTTTTTTTCTATCTCATCTAAGGTAATAAGTAGATGTTTATTAAGTTCAGTTAGTTCAGCAGTGCGTTGGGCAACTCGTATTTCTAATTCCAACTTTGCCTGGTGTATTTCTGCTTCTTGGCGTTTGCGTTCTGTAATATCTGTAAGATTGACAATTGCGCCAATAATTTCTCCAATTGAGTTTAATAAAGGACGAGCATTGAGAAATAAATCAAACTGCTGACCGTCAGGACGTTGAAAATAAACTTCTACTCCCTGATAAGTCTGCCCTTGTAAAACTGTATTGATATGAAAGCGATGTTCGGCCATTATATCTGGAACATAATTTGGCAGTGATTGGATGATATTAGTTATAATATTTGAATCTAAATGAGAGAAAAATAAGGATATTAAATTATCAAAATTTTGCCAAAGTGGATTTGTTCCACATAAAGTATGAAAAACTTGACTAGCACGAATAATTTTCCCAGTTTCATCACAAACTACTATAGATTCACCCACTTGTTCTAAAATCGATCTAGCAAATCTCTCTGAAGCTATAATTTGTTCATTTTGGTGTTTTTCGGTTAAATCTGTAACAATAAAACAAGTAATCTCATAACTATTAATATTCAAGCTATTGGCATTAATGTAAACAGATATTTCTTGTTGATGAATATTGATGAGCGAGAATTCACCTGCTGCTGCCAAATTTTGCTCTTTTATTTTCATCAAAGCTTGAAGTTTATCAACATCTCGCTCTAAAATAAATCGTTGAAATTTAGAACCGATAATCTTTGCTAAAGGAATCTGAACTAAATTAGCAAATGCTTGATTAGCATATAAAATTCCTCCATCTGATGTCACAATAACTGCTCCTTCAGACATCTGCTCAATTAGCAAACGATAGGTGTAATCTCCACTTTGGAGCGTAAATACTTTTTCACCTTCTGGAGTAGCAATCACAAAAGCGTCAACTGCACCTTGATGTATTGTTTCTAATGTATCTTCAGCCGTTGTTAACCTTGTTTGCAGGACTTGAATTTCTTGTAATAATTCTTCAGTTGAATAATTATCTAAATTCATTTTTTGATTTTCCTTTTTATGTGAAAAACAGGAAATTGAGCGACAAAAGGTATAAGTTGATAACAAAGTGATATACAGCAGATTGCAGATCAATCAGGTAAAAAATTTAACGTAAAACCTAGACAGAAAAAGAGTTTTACTCCTGACTCCTAAATTATTACAAGAAACTTTCAAACCTATTCCCTATTATGGGATGCAATATTTAAACCTATAAGCACATTGACAGTATTCGATAAATTACCAATTATTTTTTTAACTGGTGGAGGTAATTCTTTTACTAATGTGGGTACAGCAACTACATTTTCTACCAAAACTAAGCCTGGTTGTTGATAAATGTCAATTACTTCTAACTGATACTGACCAGGTAAATATTCTTCACATATCTGTTTGATATTTTGTAAAGCCTTCAAAGAATTATAATTAGCACCTGCTACATAAAGTCGTAAACAGAAAATTGGGTTTTCCGTTTTTGTAATTAGTTGTTTAAATTCAGCACTTAAATCTTTTATATCCTCTTGTCCATTTTGACTATTCATAACTTATTACTCCCAAAATGATGAATATCATATAAAAATCGTGTGTGGTTTCTAATCTAGCCGTGTAGCGTCAGTCATAATTACTAAATAATTACTAATAGGACTTACGCAAGATGGGACTGAAACCCTGGTTATTCCGTAGCGGTGATTCATGTAGCTTGCTTCCCGCAGGGTATTCCGCTACTTTCGTTCTGTTTTACATAAGTCATGACTAATTTATAACAGGCTTGATTTCTAAACCAACTAATACTTTTTCTTGATCAGATAAATCACCAATAATTTGCTTGAGAGGAGGCGGTAGCTGACGGATTAAAGTGGGAATAGCAAAGATGTTATATTCTCTTGCTAGATGAGGATGTTGCAGTAGATCCACCACTTCAATTTGATATTTACCATAAAGATTTTGCTCACATATTTTTGTTAAATTGGCAAATGCAGCCACAGATTTTGGTGTTTGTCCAGCTACATATAACCGTAATTTCCATATCCCTGATTCGTATGATGTATTGTGTTCTTGCATAAAATAATTTTTTTGGATTTTTGATTATGGCAAGTGAGAAAGAATATCATACTTAGAGCAGAATTCAGGATTCAGGCAGGAAATTTTGAGCCAATGGGAGTATTTTTTAGCTGATGTTAATTAGCCTGAAAATAGAGTCAGATTTTTTCTGTAACAAAAGTGAAAAAACAGGCTAATCCGCTTTTTGTAATTAAGCTAATTTTTGACTGTATTGGATGAAATTCTGATGATTCATAGTTTCTTGTTCTGCAAGAATGCGGAATTCTTCCTTATCTGCTGCTAATTCTGCCTGTAATGCATAAATCTCCGTGGAAACTAATGTTTCTTTGTATTCTAATTCGCGTCTTTTTTGCTCTAGTAATCGTTGGCGTTGGCTGGCTGCTAATTTTTCTTGGGCTTCTTGAATAATTCTAGCACTACCAGTGAAAACATTTCCCTGTCCTAAATACACATCTACCAGTTCTACACCTTGTTTAGTTAATAAAAATTCCCGTACTTGGTTAGAGTGTTCCATCCCGCGAGATTTGAGCAGATACAAGAGTCGGTTACGTTCTCCGTTGGTTTCTGAAGTGCGTAAGTCAATCCAAGTATCCATGAGGGAAGAAACTCCTATTTCCGTCTGCTCAATTAGACCATGACCAGGATTCAGGTTGGTTAACAACACGGTAATTTGTTGCGCTTTGAGAAAATCAATCAAACGCATAAAAAACATCTTAGTTTGATTGAGTGTACCGCTTAATATCATGTTACTCATGGGATCTATAACCACGGTAGAAGGTTTAAATTTCCGTATCCAGTGATGTAAATTCACCAGGTGCATTTCTAATCCATAGGTAGTAGGACGAAATGCCTGCAAATTGAGTAACCCCTGTTGTACATAAGGCTCTAAATCTAAGCCGATTGAGCGCATATTTCTAATAATTTGTTGCGGTGCTTCTTCTAAAGCTATGTACAAACACCCTTGTTTTTGACGACAAGTTTCCGCAGCAAAATGGCAAGCTATAGTGCTTTTACCAGTTCCTGCTGTACCTGTAACTAAAATGCTGCTCCCTCGGAAAAATCCATGACCCCCCAGCATGGTATCTAAACGCGGGATACCAGAGGAAATACGTTCTGTTGTTACCTGATGTTCTAAACCAACGGAGGTAATAGGTAAAACAGAAATACCATCATCAGTAATTAAGAAGGGATATTCGTTAGAACCATGTCGTGAACCTCGATATTTAATAATTTGTAGTCGTCGTGTGGCTAGTTCGTCATAAATTCGTTGATCTAATTTAATTACACAGTCAGAAACATATTCTTCTAAGCCTTGACGTGTCAGGGTCTTGTCCCCCTGTTCTCCAGTGATAATCGCAGTTAAGCCTTTTTGTTTGAGCCAGTGAAATAAACGACGTAATTCAGCACGGATCACAGCCGCGTTACTTAAACCGATAAATAAGGTTTCGATAGTATCTAATACTATTCGTTTGGCTTTGACTGCATCTACCATTAGACTGATGCGAAGAAATAAACCTTCCAAGTCATAGCTACCTGCTTCAATAATTTCTTGGGGTTCGATCTGGATGTGGTCAATGGCTAATTGTTTGTCAATAATTAACTGTTCTAAATCCCACCCCAAAGAAGTAACATTTTGTATGAGTTCTTGGGGGTTTTCTTCAAAACAAATGAATACTCCTGGTTCTGCATATTCGGTTATACCACGGACTAAAAATTCTATTCCCATTAAGGTTTTACCGCAGCCCGCAGCACCACAAACTAATGTGGGACGACCTTGAGGTAGTCCACCACCAGTAATTTCGTCTAATCCTTGAATGCCAGTTGGCGATTTAGGCAAAGATTTTTGATTACTTTTTGTAGTTGTATTTTGTATAACCATAAGCTCTAATTCAATCAGAACAATTTACTAAGATTTATTCCTATTGTTGTTCCTTTTTTGCCCCCATAGACAGTGTTAATCGGTAATTGTGCCATGTCCAAACTAACAGCCGAACTTCTAACTGCATTTCCTTTAAAATTTTATCTATAAATTTTAAATATTTTTTGAAGATTGAAACATATTTTAGGTGGATGCCTAAGCCAGCAAGTCACCCCCCTGACTCGGCTACAAAACCGTGTATGAAACGTTAATTCCACACGGCTCCTCAATGATTTGCTGCTTGTCACGCACACCTCTAAATTCAGAGTTAAAAGGGATTACAGTTGAGATAATCCTCATCTATCTCTGGAACTGAAACAGCAATTTTATCCGCTGCTGTTTTGGCATCATGGCAATAGACCTCTGGCAAAATTGATTTTATGTTGTGGTGGGGGTTTGCGATTTTGGTATGGCTAAACTGTATCGGCTCAATAAGTAGGGGTAGGAGAGAAAAATAAGATAAGCAAGGGACACGCAATATAATAGAATCAGGACTTACGCAACTGGCACAAGCGATAGTGCGGCTACGCCGCACCGAGTGCCTAAAGACTAAACCATTGACATAGCAATATCCGGACGTTTTAGTTGTCCAATTAAATAATTAGAAAGCAACAGGACTTACGCAACTGGCATATTAGTAGGGTGAGTCAGATGTCAAAAATCTGTTTATTGACAGGATTCATGCAGTATGACGCACTCTACAAGAGATGTTTGATGTGACACTTGCGTAAGTCTTAAGTAGGTAGGCGGGAAAATTTCAAGGTATGTCATTGCGAACGGAGCGTAGCGGAGTGAAGCAACCGCAAGGGTTTTGATGATTTTACATTTTGTTACATAGTTAGGTTTATTTGTGCCTACCTACTTATACCAAGTTAATATGAAGCTGCATAGAAAAGAGCTTCGAGAATAAAGTTATAAGATGAGATAGATATCACCTCGTCAAAAGTAAGTTGCTCGAATAATTG